>JAKFWE010000242.1 GCA_021732895.1 Allobosea sp.
TCGTGATGCTCTCCGTGCTCGTCGTCGCCCCGGCGACGCCGAGCACGGCGCGCATCACGATCAGCATCTCTGCGCTGCTGGAAAACGCCGCGACGACGGAGGCCGCTCCGAAGGCGGCCGCGCCGATCATCAGCAGCCTGCGGCGGCCGATCCTGTCGCCGAGCGTGCCCATGGTCATCAGGAAGCCCGCGACCATGAAGCCGTAGATGTCGATGATCCAGAGCAGCTGGCTCGCGCTCGGCTTCAGCTCGCGCGTCAGCGTCGGAACGGCGAGGTTGAGCACCGTGAGGTCCATCGAGTAGATCATGCAGGGCAGGGCGATGGCGATCAGGCCGAACCATTCGCGGCGCGTCGCCTTGCGGGCGGGGGAATTCGTCATGGCTGTCGCTCGTCTTCGGAACCGGTCGCCACGGCCTGACATGAACCGGCGGCGCCGCATGGCAGGAGCGCCAGACCTGCCTAGCGCCGGCCACGCGCCGGCGTCAGCGCCGGGCGCGCCGCCCGGCAATGCGGCCGCCGCAGGCGCGGCTCACACAGGCGGGGCGCCGCGCGCCCTGAGCCGCCGGCCGATCTCGGCCCAGAGCCCCTCGAACGGCCGGAAGACGAAACGCACGGTCGAGCGGCCGGGCGGCGCGACCGCGGCACGGAACAGCACGTTGGCGCGCAGCAGCGGCGCCGGCCGGCCGTCGATCTCGACCTGCCACCAGGGCTGCCAGACGTCGTTGAGCACGACGAAGCCGCCGCGCGGCGCGTCGACCGAAAGCGTCACCTCGGTCGTGCCGTATGACGCGATGGCGACGGAGCCCTGAGCGGCCGGGCCTGTCGGCAAGGGCGGCGGCGCGCGGTCGAGCAGCACGGCGCGGCGCGGATCGAAGCCCTGCGGCCACTGGCCGCTGCTCAGGATCGCCTCGAAATCGGCCTGCTGCGCCTGCGTGACCAGCAGCGCGCGCGGCAGGGCGCGCGGGTTCTCGTAGACATAGGCGTCCTTCGTCCGGGCGATCTGGACGAGGTCGCCGGGCTTCAGCGCCCTGTCGATCTGATCGACGGGGACGCCGGTGGCGATGAAGCGCAGACCGAGCATGTCGGCCAGCAGCGAGCGGTAGCCCGGCATCAGGGCGGAGAACCTGCGCTGGTCGGGCAGGGCGACATGGTCTTCCGCGCCGGTCGCCTGCGAATAGTGGCCCAGCCGAAGGGGGTTGTAGCCCAGCGTGTTGTCGAGGTCGTGGACGAGGCTGGCGTTGGGCCAGTGGAAGTCGATGCCGGCGAGCTCGACGCGGTCGCGCCGGTCCGGCCCGGCGGTGCGCGCCGTCTCGCGCTTCAGCAGCGCGATCGTCTCGTTTCGGCTGTCGGCGCGCAGCACCTCGTAATTGCCCGACGGCAGCGCCGTGGATTCGCTGGGTCCGTTGTTGACCGCGAGATCGATGCTCAGCGTCGAAGCCAGAACCGCCGCCGCCGCCAGCCCGGCCCCGCGCTGCGCCAGCCCGCGCGCCGCGACCAGCGCGCCCAGGCTGAGCACGGCGCAAAGCAGGGCGATGATCAGCGGAACCGCAGCCAGCGCCAGCCTGCCGGTGGTCGCCGCGAGCCAGATCGCGGCCGACAGCGCGCCGGCCAGCAGCAGCGCCTCGACGAGCCAGTGCCAGATGCGCCCGCGTGGGGCGGCGCCGGTCATGACGAGATGGGTCAGATAGCCCGCCAGCAGGGCCAGCAGCGCGCCGAGCATGAACAGCGCGTCGGCCGGGCGTCGATAGAGATCGACGCCGGGCAAATGGAAGAGCAGCGAAAACCCCGGCGTGTAGCGGCCGAGCGCATAGACCAGCACGAGCATGGCGGCGACGCTCATCGCGACGATCTCGCGGCGCAGCAGCGCGCCGCGCACCAGCCCGACGCAGAGCAGGAGCAGCATCGGCAGCAGGCCGAGATAGAGCTGGCTCATGTTGCGGGCGAGATAGAGCTGGAGCGGGCCGAAGCGCGCCTCCCAGGCCGGGCTCGGCGGTCCCCAGAAATTCTCCAGCGGGCCGGCCGCGCCGTAGAGATTGGCGACGAGGCCGGTCAGCAGCGAGGCCGGGTGCAGCGAGCCCTTGCCCGCCTCGACCAGATCGATCGCCGGGCGGTTGGAGTCCTGCGCCAGCAACGCCGTCAGCAGGATCGGCACGGTCGCCACGAGGATCGCCCCGCCCGCGCCGGCCAGCAGCGGCGCGAGGCTGCCGCGCAGCGCGCGCCAGGGCCGCTCGCTCATGGCGATGGCGGCGAGCACGAGGCCGGCGAGAACATAGACGCCGAGCAGCGCCACCTGATCGCGGCCCAGCACCATGAAGCCGGCGACGAGCCCGGCGAGGAAGCCGTAGACGAACGAGCCGCGCTCGAGCGCGCGCGCCACGAGCACGAGCGTCACGGCGAAATAGCCGAGGCTCAGCACCTGGCCGACATGCTGGATGCGCCAGGCCGCCGATGCGCCGAAGGCGAAGGCGAGCGCCGCGACGACGGCGCCGGCCGGGTGCCAGTCGCGGTCGCGGAACAGGACGACGATGGCGAGCGCGCCGGCCAGCAGCGTGCCGAGGACCGCCCCGTCGCTCCAGCGGAAATCCGGCGTGGCGTTGAGCGCCGCGATCAGCGCGAAGGGCGGGGAGAAGATCAGCGATTGCGGATCGGCGATCTGGGGATGGCCGGAAAAGACGTTCGGCGTCCAGAACGGCGCCAGGCCGTCATGCCATGCCCGCGCGAGGAACTGGAGTTGCGGATGGAAATGCGCCTTCGCGTCCCATGGGATCGTGACGAGACCCGAGAGCCAGGGCCAGGACAAAGCGAGCCAGGCCGCGAGCACGATGAAAAACACGCTGGCGAGGGGCCAGCGTGCGGGGATGTCGATCGGCATCGGCTTCGGCTCGGACATCGGCTCGGTCCGCCGCGGGCCGGCGGCGCGGTCAATCCTTCGGCGCGGCGCGCGCCATCAGCGCGTCCATGTCGATGAAATGCCCGGCGCGGTCGCGCTTGGAGGCGAGATAGCGGACATTGTGCACGTTGGGCCGGCCGAGCACGCGCTGCGTCGCCGCGACCTCGAGCCCGGCCGCCTTGATCGCGCCGACCTTGATCGGGTTGTTGGTCAGGGCGGTGACGCGGGTGACGCCGAGCTGCTTCAGCATCGCGGCGGCGAAGTCGAAATGGCGCTGGTCGAGATCGAAGCCGAGCACCTCGTCGGCGTCGTAGGTGTCCCAGCCCTGACTCTGCAGCTTGTAGGCGCGCATCTTGTTGGCGATGCCGTTGCCGCGGCCTTCCTGGTCGAGATAGAGCAGGATGCCGCCCTCGTTCTCCGCCATCCACTGGACGGTCTCGCGGAGCTGGTCGCCGCAATCACATTTCAGCGAGCCGAACAGGTCGCCGGTCAGGCAGGCCGAGTGCAGACGCACCGGCACCGCTTCGGAAAGGTCGGGACGGCCGACGATGATCGCGACCTGATCGCGCAGGCCCTCGCCGCCGCGGAAGACGACGAATTCGGTCTCCGGCGCGCCCTCTAGCGGCACCGGGGCGCGGCCGACGATCGACAGGCTCGCCACCTGCGCGGCGCGGTAGGAGTTCAGCGCCGCGATGTCGACGACTACCAGCGGCTCGGCGGCGACCGCCTCCGCGCTCACCGGGACCAGAACAGCCGCCGGCACGACCAGAGACAGGCGCGCCAGTTAGAGCGCCGCGTCGTAGATGTCGTCGGCGGGCGCGACGGGCGCGTCGACCTTCGCGTCGGTCTTGAGCGCGAGCATCTCGACGCGCGCGACGTCGATCGTCGGCATCGCGAAAATACCGGTCTCGCTGCGGCCTTTCGCCCCCAGCCGGCGCAGCCGCGCCGCGCTGAGCACGAGATGGGCGTTGCCGAGCGCCAGAGCGTCGAGATTGCGGCTGAGATCGGCGTCCATCAGTTCGGCGGAGAGCGCCAGCGCCAGCTTCTCTCCGGCGCGCAGCAGCACCGGCCGGCCGGCGCGAAACTCCGCGATGGCGCGATCCACCGTCACGAGGCTCGTCTCGTGCGGGCGTCCAAACAGCGTACGCGACTTGGGCATCGAGGTGTCCGTCAGATTGCGCCTGAAGCGGCGGAGGAGGATACTGTCTACGGTGCGGACCTCGCGGCGGATGACCGCGGAGCCCGCCTGCTTGAGAACGTCGCGGCGGTGGTGGAGTTCCTCCGCCGGGACCAATTACGCGGCCGCACCGTTCAGGCCATCCAGACTGTTGTCATCCGGCGTATAAGAACGCGAGATTGAACGCGAGATGAATGGTCGGGTCGCCGCCTCGGCGCCCCTTCCGGAACGTAACGGGCGGACGCTTCGATGACCTATGATCATGACCCGGTGACGACGCAAGCCCCCGCTTCGGGCGTCTACAGCGCGGCCGCCCGGCGCTTTCACTGGATCACCGTCGGCGTGATCGCGCTGCAGATCCCGCTCGGCTTTGTCATGACCTGGCGCGGCAACACGATGAACCTCTGGGACGCCCTGACCAACGGGCTCTACAGCGCCCACAAGCTGATCGGATTCCTCCTGCTCTGGCTGATCGTCGGGCGCCTGATCTACCGGCTGCTTCACGGCGCGCCGGCGGACGAGCCCTCGCTGCTCTGGTGGCAGAAGGCCGTGTCCCATCTGGTTCACTGGCTGCTCTACGGGCTTCTCCTCGTGGTGCCGCTGCTGGGCTGGATCGGCGTCTCGCTTTATCCGGCGCTCGACATCTTCGGGCTGTTCAAGCTGCCGGCCCTGGCCGCGCCCGACGAGGCGGCGGCCGCGCGCGTGCTTGCGATCCATGGCTGGCTCGCGATCCTGATGGCGCTGCTGATCGGCGCGCATGTCGCGGCGGCGCTGCATCACCATCTGGTCCGCAAGGACGGCGTGCTGCGCCGCATGCTGCCCGGCCTGCCCCGGGCCTGACCGCGCGCGAACCCCCGTCAGACCGGGCGCGCCCAGACGTCGTGATGGCCGATCATCCCGGCGACCATGGTCTGCCTCGCCTCCAGCCAGGCTGACACGAGTTCGGGTTCGAGATGGCCGGTCTCGCGCACGGCCCCGGCGATGCCCTGCGCGAGCTCGCCCGTCAGTTCGCGCTGTCCCGCGTCGAGCAGCCAGGGGCTGTCGCCGGTGGAGACGGCGAAGCCTGCCTTGCGGAACGCCTCCGCCAAGATGTCCGTGGCGTCGGGACCGGCGGCGGGGCCGAAGCCCTTGTCGGTGCGCTGGTGATGGTTGAAGGCGGCCAGCATGCGCGCATCGGCCGGATGCGGCGGCTCCCAGCGCTCCCGCCCATCATAGCTCAGCACGGTGTAGAGCGGCAGGCGCTGGCTCGCCAGCGCCGCGACGAAACGCTCCAGCCAGCGCCGCGAGGTCAGATCGAACAGGGCGGCGGCCGTCACCAGATCGGGCTGCCAGCCCAGGATCCACTCCAGATCCCTGGTCAGGTCGGCCTGGCGGAAATCGACGCTGATGCTCTTGCCGGCCTTTGCGATGACGAGTTCCTCGCCCTGCTCGCGCGCCTCGTCCGCCCAGCCGGCGAGACGCTCGCGCGCCACGGCGAGCAGGCGCGGGTCGTAGTCGACCAGCGTCCAGTGCTGGCGGGCGGGCAGGGCCGCGAAGGTCCCGCGCAGGTTCGAGCCCGCGCCGCAGCCGAGATCGACGACGGTGATCGAGCCCTTGGCCGCGAAATGCGCGCCGACCGCCGCCAGCAGCTGCGGATTGCGCGCGGCGTGGTCGGCCGGCTCGCGCAGGGCCAGCCAATCGGGTGAGAAGCCGCTCATCAGATCACCTTCCGGCAGGCCTGCGCCACGATCGCCGCCGTCTGCGACCACCGCGGCAGCGTCCCGGCCGCGGTCCAGGCGGCCTCCGCCATGGCGCTGCGCCTGCCGGGCTCATCAATCAGGCTCGCCAGCGCTTTGGCAAGCGCCGCCGCGTCGCCGGGCGCGACCTTGAGCGCGGCCTCGTCGGGCGCGGTCTCGGCGGCGGCGCCGCCGGTTGTGCACAGGACCGGAAGGCCGCGCGCCAGCGCCTCGGTCAAGACCATGCCGTAGCCCTCGAAGAGCGAGGGCATGACGAAGAGGTCCGCCGCGGCATAGGCCCGCGCCAGCGCCGCGTCGTCGATCTCGCCCGCCAGCGTGATCCGGCCGCCGAGACCGGCCGCCGCGATCTGCGCGCGAAGCGCCCGCGCGGTTTCGGGCGCGCGGTCGGGCGAGCCGACGATCGCGAGCCGCCAGTCGCGGTCGCGCAGCGTCGCGAGAGCCTCCACCAGCACGTCGTAGCCCTTGCGCGGCACCAGCGAGCCGACGGCGAGAAGGGCGAGCGGCGCGCCGGGAGCGCCGCCGGGCGCGCGCGGCGCAGGATCGACGCCGGGAACCGCGACCGTGACGCGCGCCTCGGGCACGGCGAAATCGGCGACCAGCAGGCGCTTCGTCGCCGGGCTCGTCGTCACGACGCCGGCGGCGTGGCGCAGCGCGCCGGTCTCCAGCGCGACGAAGCGTCTGGCCTGCTCGGCTGTCAGCCCGGTCTCGAGCGCGAGCGGATGATGCACCAGCGCGACGACGCGCCCGGCCAGACCGGCGGCGAAGCTTTCCGGAAACGCGCCGTAGGCGAGCCCGTCGATCAGCAGCGCCGACTCGAAAGGCTGGGACAGCAGAAGCCGCCCGGCCTCGGCGAAATCGGCCTCGCCCGGATTGGGGAAGGCCCCGGGCAGCGGCAGATGCCGGGCCGCGACGCCGGAGCCGCGCCATTCCGCCAGCAGCCGGCGGTCATAGCCGTAGCCGCCGGTCGGCAGATCGAGATCGCCGGGGATCGCGAAGACGATTTCGCTCACGCGAGCGGGCCCTCGAAGGCCGCGCGCGCCAGATCGGTCTCGTGCAGCGTGACGCGGATCTTCGACAAGCCCGCGCCGTCGGCGCCGAGCGCGCCGGATTTCGCCGCCGCGACCATGCCGTCGAAAACATGCCTGCAGAGGAACTCGGTGGTGGTCAGCACGCCCGCGAACTGCGGCAGCGCGTCGAGATTCTGGTATTTCAGCGGCTTCAGCACGTCGGCCAGCACGTCGAGCGCCGCGCCGATGTCGACGACGACGTTCTGCTTCGTCAGCGTTTCGCGGAAGAAGGCGACATCGACCACGAAGGTCGCGCCATGCATGTTCTGGGCGGGGCCGAAGAACGGATCGGGCAGGGAATGGCCGATCATGATGCGGTCACGGACCTCGACGGAAAACATGCGGCTGCTCCTGCGCGCCGGCTGGAATGACGCCGGCTCGACCCTGTCATGGTCAAAGCCGCGAGGTCAGGTCAATAGCGCAGCACGGCGGTCACCCCGGACCAGCCGGGCGCGAACACGGCCGGCAGCCGGGCCGGCGCCTCGGTGAAAGCGATCTCGGCGCTGATCAGCGCGTCGAGCCGCTCGTCCTCCAGCAGCGCCATCGCGGCGGCGGCGCGGCGCGCATGGTCCCAGCGCGGCCGGCGCGAGGGCGCGACCCGCCCGACCTGCGAGGAGACCAGCGACAGCCGGCGCGAATGGAAGGCGCCGCCGAGCGGGGCCGCGACCGCGCCATCGCCATACCAGCTCAGTTCGACGATGCGCGCCTCGACGCCCGCCGCCGCGACCGCGCTCGCCAGCCCGGCGGCGGAGGCGCTGGCGTGGAAGACGAGGTCGGCCTCGCCCGGGGCGTCGGGCGGCAAGGCGAAGCGCAGGCCGAGATGGCTCGCCAGCGCCGCGCGGCGCGGATCGACATCGACCAGCGTGACCTCGGCGCCCGGCAGCCTTGCGCCGAGCCAGGCGACGAGCAGGCCGAGCACCCCGCCGCCGACCACCACGATCCGGTCGGCCGGGCCGGAGCCGGCGTCCCAGTGGGCGTTGAGCGCCGTCTCCATGTTCGCCGCCAGCACGGCGCGCCGCGCCGGCACGGCCTCAGGCACGAGCGCCAGCCGGTCGGCCGCGACGACGAAGGCGTCCTGGTGCGGATGCAGGCAGAACACCGTCCGGCCGCGCAGCGCCTCCGGCCCCGCCTCGACGACGCCGACGGCGCAGTAGCCGTATTTCACCGGGAACGGGAAATCGCCCTCCTGGAGCGGAGCGCGCATCCGTCCGCGCTCGCTTTCGGGCACGCGGCCCTCGAAGACCAACCGCTCGGTGCCGCGGCTGACGCCGCTCCAGAGCGTGCGCACCAGACAGTCGTCGGTGCCTAGGGCGGGCAGCGCGGCCGTGTTCAGGGCGCATTCACGCAAGGCCCGATACCAGAGCGCCGTCGCCTGCGGCCTTGCGCCGGCGGCCATTGCCGGCTTTAGCTCCCGCGCCATGTCGAGCCGCCTTCCGTGACGCCGTTTCAACAGCAGAGCGCATGACCGAGACCGCCATGAACCAGCGTCCCGCTCCGACCACGTTCCAGCCTGGCGCGCAAGAGGGTGCGCAGGAGGGCGTCGCGCGCGGCCTGACGCCGGCCGGGGTGCAGGCGACGGCCGTGCTGTCGCGCCGGCGCTGGCTGGTTCTGGCGCTGAACCTCGTCACGCTGGCGGCGCTGCTGTCGGCGCTTTCGCACGTGCTCGGCGCCGGCGGCTGGACCGCCGCCGACGTCGTGATCTTCGCCGCCTTCCTGTTCGGCGCGCCCTGGACGGTGCTCGGCTTCTGGAACGCCGTGATCGGCCTGTGGCTCCTGCACGGGGCCAGGAACGGCCTGGAGCAGGTCGCGCCCTTCACGGCGGCGGGCGAGGCCGACACGCCGGTCGCGATCCGCACGGCGATCCTGATGACGCTGCGCAACGAGGATCCGGCGCGGGCGTTCCTCCGTCTGCGCGTCATCAAGCGCAGCCTCGACGCGACAGGGGAGGGGCGCTGGTTCGACTATTTCGTGCTGTCGGACAGCAATGATCCGGTCGTCGCGGCGGCCGAGGAGCGTCTGGCGGCCGACTGGGCGGCGGAGATCGGCGACGCCACGCGCGTCACCTATCGCCGCCGCACCGACAATGCCGGCTTCAAGGCCGGCAACGTGCGCGATTTCTGCGAGCGCTGGGGCGGCGACTACGAGGTCATGCTGCCGCTCGACGCCGACAGCGTGATGTCGGGCGAGGCGATCGTGAAGCTGACGCGGATGATGCAGGCGCATCCGAAACTGGGCATCCTGCAAAGCCTCGTCGTCGGCATGCCGAGCCGCTCGGCCTTCGCGCGCATCTTCCAGTTCGGCATGCGCCACGGCATGCGGCCCTACACCATGGGTTCGGCCTGGTGGATCGGCGAATGCGGCCCGTTCTGGGGCCACAACGCCTGCGTCCGGATCGCGCCCTTCCGCGACGAATGCCATCTCCCCGTGCTGCCGGGCGGGCCGCCGCTGGGCGGGGCGGTGATGAGTCACGACCAGGTCGAGGCGACGCTGATGCGCCGCGCCGGCTACGAGGTCCGCGTGCTGCCGGTCGAGATGGGGAGCTGGGAGGAGAACCCGCCGACCATGCTCGAATTCGCCAAGCGCGACCTGCGCTGGTGCCTCGGCAACCTGCAATATCTCAAGCTGCTCGACATTCCGGGCCTGAAGGCGATGAGCCGCTTCCAGCTCGTCTGGGCGATCCTGATGTTCGTCGGCCTGCCGGCCTGGACGCTGATGATCGCGCTGCTGCCGCTCAAGGTGCTCGAGGACCGCGACATCGCCGGCTATCCGGCCGGGCTCGCGGCCCTGCTCTATGTGCTGTTCTTCTCGATGTACCTTTCGCCCAAGCTCGCCGGCTTCGCCGACATCCTGCTGAGCAAGGGCGGCACGCGGCGCTATGGCGGGACGGCGCGCTTCGTCGCCTCGGCGCTGATCGAGGTGGTCTTCGCCTTCCTGCAGGGCGCGGTCTCCACCTTCCGCACGACGCTGTTCATGATCGGGCTCGTCTTCGGCCGGTCCAGAATCGGCTGGAATGGCCAGTCGCGCGACGCGCATGCGCTCTCCTTCGCGACCGCCTTCGCCGGCCTGTGGCCGCACCTCGTCTTCGGGCTCTATATTTTCGGCACGCTGCTCTGGCTCTCGCCGACGGTGCTGCTCTGGTCGCTGCCGCTGACGGCCGGCTATGTGCTGGCGATCCCGTTCGCGATGATCACCGCCATGCCGGCGCTCGGCGGCTGGTTCGCCCGCGCGGGGCTCTGCGGCATTCCGGAGGATTTCGATCCGCCGGCCGAACTCGTCGCCATCCAGGCGGATCAGCGTCGATGATTGCGGTCGCCTATCCACGGGGCACGGCGCGGGCGCTGTCGCGCTCGCTGCGGGTCTATCATGGCGACGCCGCGCGCAACGCCGCGATGGACGCGCTTTACGCGCGGTTTCTCAAGCCGGGCGATCTCGCCTTCGACATCGGCTCGCATGTCGGCGACCGCGTGTCCTCCTTCAGAAGGCTCGGCGCGCGGGTCGTGGCGCTGGAGCCGCAGCCGGGGCCGGCGCGCGCGATCAGGCTGATCCATGGGCGCGACAGCGACGTCTCGCTTCTGCAGGCCGCCTGCGGGGATCGTGAAGGGACGGTGACGCTTAAGATCAACAGCGCCAATCCGACGGTTTCGACGGCGTCGGACGCCTTCATCGGCGCCGCGCACGGGGCCGAAGGCTGGCGCGAGCAGGTCTGGGACGATCAGGTCGTGGTGCCCTGCACGACGCTCGATGCGCTGGTCGCGCTGTTCGGCCCGCCGGATTTCGTCAAGATCGACGTCGAGGGCTTCGAGGCGCATGTGCTCGCCGGGCTGACGCAGCGGGTCGCGGCGATCTCGTTCGAGTTCACCACGATCCAGCGCGACGTCGCGGAAGCCTGCCTCGCCTTGCTGGAGACGCTCGGTCCCTACCGCTTCAACGTCGCGCTCGGCGAAAGCCAGAGGCTGGAGCTCGACGAGCCGGCGAGCGCCGAGGCGATGGGCGAATATCTGCGCGCCCTGCCGCATGAGGCGAATTCGGGGGATGTGTATGCGGTGCTGGCTCCGTGAAGCATGCGCCTGTTCATGAGAAGCGCGGTCTGCGCGCCGTATGCCGGACGGCGATAATCACAAGCAGCGACAATTGAACGCGATAGAAAACCACGTAAGGCAATCCGGCAACGACACGTCGACGCAAACGGGCGTGGGTCGTCGCGGTTCCGGCCAAGGGATAGCTTCGGAGCAGATCAAAAACAGCTTCAAGCTCGGCTTTGACCCGTTTGCGTGCCTGCGGAGACTGCTGATCGAGATAGTCCAAAATTCGCGCGATATCAGCTCGCGCGCTTGGAGTTTAACGGAGCGTCAGAGCCCGTGTTTCGTCCAAAGCGCGGCAACTTCCTCGTCGGTTGCAAATTCGCCCCGGTCCGCTTGCGCCAGCGATGTTTCGAGTGAGCCAAGCTCCTCCTCCGACAACTCGTACACCTCGCCTTCCCGCTCAACGATAGCGAGGATCATGCGAGCGAGTACGTCCTGCGTCTCGGGGGGCAGCTTGTCGGTGGCGGCCAGCGCCTGTTCCAGCAGATCAGTCATGGCGCCAGGATACCCAATTTTCGGCCCGTTTGCTATGCCATGAGCCGTCACCGCGTTGCGTCGGCGCGCCTTTCCACCTCATCAGGATCCACCATGCACCCGATGTTTCGCCCTCTCCTCATCGGCCTGAGCCTGCTGGCCGACCCCGCCTTCGCCGCCAGCGACGTCGCGGTCGAGCTCCGCAACGAATCGGAGCCGGTGCTCTGCGCCGAGAAGGACAACGTCACGATCAAGGCGGTCTCGCCGGAGGTCAGACGCTTCCAGATCGAGGCGGCCCATCCCGCCTATATCGCCGGCCTCGTCAAGGACAACTGGGAGGCGGACTGGACGGCCTGCGACATGACCGGCGACCCGGTCTTCGCGGCACCCGTGCCGCCGCGCCGGATCACCTTCTACGAGAGCATCGAGTACTGGCTCGTCGGCTACACCTTCCCGACCTTCTGGCGGCCGGCGGATACGACCTTCCGGGTCGGCGACAGGGTCGAGAAGGGGCTGCATCTGGTTCAGCTCTGGAAGCTCGGCAAGGACAAATCCTACGAGGTGCTGGTGGTCTATCCGCAGGACGGCTACTGGCGGGCCCGGCCGATGCCGCCGCAGCATCTCGGCTTCTCCTCCTATGGCTCGTCCTTCCTGTTCGGGCCGATCGAGCAGGACGGCGCGCGCCCGGTGGTCAACATCAGGGAGATCGCGTTCGATCCGAAGACGACCTCCTTCACGATGAACTTCAGGGACGGCTCGACGGGCAAGCTCACGCTCGACGGCGTCGACGAGAACCGCATGGTGCTCGACGCCACGCTGGACAAGCCGGTCACCGGCGGCAAGGCCTTCGCCGCGCTGCGCTCGATGTATGTCACCGAGTTCAACAACGACGTCGCCCGCATCGCCATCCGCGAACCCGGCGCGAAGGGCTGGCGCGAGGAGCCGCTGATGCCTTTCGCAGGGGGCAAGGCGACCGATGTCTGGATGGGCCGCACCACGCATTCGCGCCACAACACCTCCTCGCCCGACATGGTGTTCCGGAATTTCTCGCAAGACCCGACCCCGCCCGCGAAGACGGAGAAGAAATAGGCTTCGCTGCGCTCGCGGGTGACGACTTTCCGGAACGCAGGCCCGCCCGCCGCGTTGGCCCATGACGGCGCGGGCCCATCGCGCTAGCGTGCCGCTCCCGATCCAGCGCCCTGAGGCCGTCCATGCCGCGTTTCGCCGCCAACCTTTCGATGATGTTCACCGAATGGGAGTTCCTCGACCGCTTCAAGGCGGCGGGCGACGCCGGCTTCGAGGCGGTCGAATTCCTCTTCCCCTACGAACATGCCTCAGAGAAGATCGGGCTGGCGCTGGCCGGCGCCGGGCTTGAGCAGGCGCTTTTCAACCTGCCGCCGGGCGACATCGCCAGGGGCGAGCGCGGCATGGCGGCGATTCCCGGCCGCGAGGCCGAATTCCGCGACGGCGTCGCGACGGCGCTGGCCTACGCCCACGAGACCGGCGTCAAGCGGCTGCACCTGATGGCGGGCCATGCCGATCCGGCCGATCCGGCGGCGCAGGGCGCCTACCGCTCCGCCATCGCCTACGCCGCGGACGCGCTGGCGCCGCACGGGATCGAGCTGCTGCTGGAGCCGATCAACGGCGCCGACATGCCGGGCTATTTCCTAAACGATTTCGACCAGGCGGCGGCCTATGTCCGCGAGGCGGGGCGGCCCAACGTCAAGCTGCAATTCGACATGTACCACTGCGAGAAAATCCATGGCGACGTGCCGGCGCGGCTCGATGCGCTTTATCCGATCGTCGGCCATGTCCAGATCGCCCGCGCGCAGGGCCGGCACGAGCCGGATGCGTCGGGGCCGGACTATCCGCGCCTGTTCGCGCAGCTCGACGCGCTCGGCTATGGCGGCTTCGTCGGCTGCGAATACCGGCCCGAGGCCGGCACGCTGGAAGGACTCGGCTGGTTCGCCGAATTCCGGAAGCAGGCCTGATGCGGGCCTTCGCCTTCCCGGCCCTGGTCGCCGATATCGGCGGCACGAATTGCCGCCTGTCGCTGGTCGCCGAGGCCGGCGCCAGGCCCGAGCCGCTGGCGAGGATCGGCACCGGCGGACATGCGACGCCAGAGGCGGCGCTCGGATCGGTGCTGGCGAGCCTGTCGCGGCGGCCGCGCTCGGCCGTGCTGGCGGTCGCCGGTCCGCTTGAGGGACGCCAGGCCCAGCTCACCAACGCAAGCTGGCGCTTCGACGGCCCCGCCATCGCCCGGGCGCTCGATCTCGAGCAGGGGCTGCTGGTCAATGATTTCGAGGCGCTGGCGGCCTCGCTCGCGGTGCTCGGCGAGGCCGACGCGACGGTGCTCGTGCCCGGCAAGCCGGAACCGAACGGCCTCAGGCTCGTCCTTGGCCCCGGCACCGGCTTCGGCGCGGCGGCGCTGATCTCGCGCGGCGCGCGCGGCGTGCTGGTTCCGACGGAGGCCGGCCATATCGGCGTCGGCCCGGAGGACCCGACCGAGCAGA
>JAKFWE010000025.1 GCA_021732895.1 Allobosea sp.
GGAGAGGGGCAGGGGTGAGGTGATAGCCGTTGGACTAGTTGGGCGCGGGCCAGGCAGCAGAGAGGCCACGGCAGCAGTGGCGAAGGGCCGACCCCTCACCCCTGCCCCTCTCCCTCCGGGAGGGGGGTTCCCCGCGTTTCGCTGGATGACGGCCGAGAGACTAGCTCGCGCCGCCCGCGACGTATTTCGTCTCGACCAGCGTGCTCAAATCCGGCTTGGTCTTGATCAGCCCGATCTCCAGCAGCAGATCCGCCGCCTTGGCGGAAAACGCCTGCCATTCGCCGGCGAAGAAGGCCTTGTTGCCGGCCGCATCCGACCATTTCAGGTAGGCCGCCGACTTGCCGAAGGCTTCCGCCGTCTGCTTCACGTCCGCGCCCATGATGCCGAAGGCCTTGTCCTTCTCCTTCGCGATCATCTCCAGAGCCTCGAAATAGCTCTTGGTCAGCGCCGCGGCCGCCGGATCATTGGCGGCGAGGAAGGCCGGCGTGCAGCCGAAGGTGTCCATCACCATCGGATAGTCGAGCGTGGTCGCGATGATCTTGCCGGCGTCGGGCCTTTCGCGCACGGCCGAGAGGAAGGGCTCATAGGTCATGGCGGCGTCGTTCTGGCCGGCGATGAAGGCCTGAGCGGCGGCGGCCGGCTCCATGTTGACGACCGTCACGTCCTTGATCGTCATGCCGTTTTCCTTGAGGAACCAGGCCAGCGCGAAGTAGGGCGAGGTGCCGGGCGCGGAGGCCGCGACCGTCTTGCCCTTGAGGTCCTTGATCGAGCCCGTGGCGCTGCGCGTCACCATGCCGTCGGCGCCGTAGCTCTTGTCGAGCTGGAAGATCTGCTTGGTCTTCACGCCGGCCGCATCCCAGACGATCCAGGTCTCGACCGTGGTCGCGGCGCACTGGATGTCGCCAGACGCGATGGCGAGATGCCGGTCCTTCTGCGGGATCTTCTTGATCGTCACGTCGAGGCCGTTCTTGGCGAAGATGCCGGCCTCCTTGGCGAGCGTCAGCGGCGCGAATCCGGTCCAGCCCGAAATGCCGATATTCACCTTGGTCTGGGCCTGGGCCGCGCCCGTGGCGACAAGTGCGGCAAGGCTTGCGCCGGCGAGCACGGCGATACGCGAAAAACCTGTCATGACGAGACCTTTCCCCTGTGAGACATCCAGTCGAGGCGTGGCGTTGCGCCATCGCATCGCATTGCCTGCCGGGATGCAACCTTCGTTCCATGGCAGGTTAAATGCATATGCAATTACGTCAAGCGCGCTTCCGTCTTTGCGTGCGCCGCGAAGCGATCCCGAGCCACGTGATCGACGCTCTCTGCATTGCTTCGCTTCGCTCGCAAGGACGGGTGGCCCTGCGTTTCGCGTGATTGACAGGTCGGAGGCCATCCTTTCCCTTCGAGGCCCGCGCGCCGCGCTCATATCCAGAAGGTTCCCAGCATGAACGGCGCCGACCGCCTCTGCGACACGCTCCTCGTCAACGGCGTCGATGTCTGCTTCGCCAATCCCGGCACCTCGGAAATGCACTTCGTCGCGGCGCTCGACCGCAAGCCGCAGATGCGCTGCGTGCTCGGGCTGTTCGAGGGCGTGGTGACCGGCGCGGCCGACGGCTATGCCCGCATGGCCGACAAGCCGGCGGCGACGCTGCTGCATTGCGGGCCCGGCATGGCGAACGCGCTCGCCAACATGCACAACGCACGGCGCGCCTGGACGCCGATGATCAACGTCGTCGGCGACCACGCCACCTACCATCTCGTCCACGACGCGCCGCTGACCAGCGACATCGAGAGCCTGGCCGCGCCGATGTCGCATTTCGTGCGCCGCATCGCGACGCCCGACGATGTCGGCCCGGCGATCGGCGAGGCCTATGCGGCGTCGCTGTCGCTGCCCGGCGTGACGACCGTGATCCTGCCGGCCGATTGCGCCTGGGGCTCCGTCGAGCCGGCCGAGGTCGGGCCGACGCCCGTGCCGGCGCTGAAGACGGTCGCGGCCGCGTCCGTTCGCGAGGCGGCCGCCGCCCTGCGCAAGCATGGCGCGCGCGCCGCGCTGATGATGTCGGGCCTGTCGCTGCGCGAAGGCCCGATGGCGACGGCCGCCCGGATCTGCGCCGCGACCGGCGCCGGCATGTTCGGCCAGATGTCGAACGGGCGCATCGAGCGCGGCGTCGGGCGGGTGGCGCTGCCCAAGGTGTTCTATCCCGTCGACATGGCGCTGGAGCAATTGAAGGACATCGATTGCCTGGTGCTGGTCGGCGCGCAGATTCCCGTCGGCTTCTTCGCCTATCCCGGCAAGCCGGGCCGGCTGGTGCATGAGGGCTGCGCGATCCTCAATCTGGCGATGCCGGGCGACGACCTGCCGGGCGCGATCGCGGCGCTGGCGGACGAACTCGGCGCGACGAGGACCGCCCCCGCCTTCGTCGCGCGGCCTAGAGACGAACCGATCGTCCTGCCGACCGGGCCGCTCGACGCCGACAAGGCCTGCGCCATCGTGGCGGCGCTGCTGCCCGAGAACAGCATCGTCTGCGACGAATCGGTCTCGTCTGGCCGGATGTTCTACCAGCAATGCCATCGCGCCCCGCCGCACGACTACCTCCAGCTCACCGGCGGCGCCATCGGCGAGGGCATTCCGCTCTGCGTCGGCGCGGCGGTCGCCTGCCCGGACCGCAAGGTCATCGGCATGCAGGCGGACGGCTCGGGCATGTACACGGTGCAGGGCCTTTGGACGCAGGCGCGCGAGAACCTCGACATCGTCACGGTGATCTTCGCCAACCGGACCTACGCCATCCTGCACGGCGAGATGCGCGCCGTCGGCGTCAACGATTTCGGCCGCAACGCCAGACTCATGCTGAACCTCGACGAGCCGGCGCTCGACTGGGTCATGATGGCGAAGGGCATGGGCGTGGAGGCGGGACGGGCGACGACGGCGGAGGAGTTTGCGAGGCTGTTCAAGGCGGCGCTGGGACGGAAGGGGCCGTTCCTGATCGAGGCGGTGATATAGCAGCAGCACCACCGCCTCTTCCCTTCTCCCGGCTGGGAGAAGGTGGCCCGGAGGGCCGGATGAGGGCCTTCCGGCAGCGCCTGAAGCGCAACGGCGCCGTCTCGTACGACCAACCAGCGGCGGTCCCTCACCCCTGCCCCTCTCCCATCCGGGAGAGGGGTTCCTCGCGTTTCGTCCGGCGAGCTCAGTTCTTGAACCCCTCCAGAAACGCATCGAGACACTCCCCGATCGCCTCGATCGCATAGCCGCCCTCCTGCACGACGAGCGTCGGCAGACCGATCGCCTTCACCTGCGAGCCGATGGTTCCGAAATCGGCGCTCTCCAGCTCGAGCACGCCGATCGGATCGTCCTTGTGGGCGTCGTAGCCGAGCGCGACGACGAGCGCGTCGGCGCCGAAGGCCTTGATCGCTCCGGCCGCCGTATCAACCGCCGCCGCCATCTCCGGCCCTCCCGCGCCGTGCGCCAGAGGCAGGTTGAGATTGAAGCCTTCGCCCGGCCCGTCGCCGCGCTCGTCCTCATAACCGGTGAAGAAGGGGTAGTAGTTGGCCGGATCGGCATGGACCGAGATCGTCAGCACGTCGTTCCGGCGGTAGAAGATCTGCTGCGTGCCGTCGCCGTGATGGGCGTCGACGTCGAGGATCGCGACCTTGCCGAAGCGCGAGCGCAGGCGCTGCGCGGCCACCGCCGTGTTGTTGACATAGCAGAAACCGCTCGCCCGGTCGGCGCGGGCGTGGTGGCCCGAAGGACGGCAGAGCGCGTAGACCGCACGCTCGCCAGCCAGCACGGCGTCGGCGCCCGCCACCGCGGTCTCGGCGGAGCGCAGGGTCGAGGTCCAGCAATGCTGGCCGACCGGCACCGACAGATCGCCGAGATACCAGCCGAGCTGACCCATGAGCCCCGTCGGTCGGCAGGGCGGCCGCATCGCCTCGTCGGTGCGGCCGGACCAGTAGGGAAAGGTGTTGGGCCAGGCTTCCGGCCCGCGCTCCGGCAGTTCGAGCCAGCGCTCCCAGACGGTTTCGAGGAAGCGCACGAAGCCTTCGTCATGGACCGCGAGGATCGGATCGACGCCGCAAGCGCCGGGCCGCTCAGGCGCGACGCCATGGCGCTCCAGCGCCGCCAACAGGCGCGCGGTCCGCTCCGGAAGGTCCTTGGGCGCGACGATCCGGCCGAAGCGCATGTATTGCTGCGGATCGTGAAGCGACTGGTCTGGGTGGTAGAAGGCGCGCATCGGCTTTTGTCCTGGGCTTTGCGGGTTCAGGCGAGTTCGACGAGGTCTCCGCCGGCGGCGTCGGCGTCCTGACGGTCATGCGTCACCATCAGCACGGGAAGGCCGCGCCGGCGCGCCTGCTCGAAAACCATGGTGCGAAAAGCGCCGCGCAGCGCCGCGTCGAGCCTGGAGAACGGCTCGTCCAACAGGAGCGCCTGCGGCTGCGACAGCAGCACCCGCATCAAGGCGACGCGGGCGCGCTGGCCGCCCGACAGGGTGGCGGGGTCGCGCGGGCCGAAACCGGCCAGATCGGCGTCGGCCAGCGCCGCCTCGACGAGGCGCAGGCGCTCCGTGCGGGCGGATATGGCGGCGGGCACGCCGAACATGAGGTTGCCGGCGACGGAGAGGTGGGGAAACAGCAGGTCGTCCTGGAACAGCAGGCCGATGCGCCGCTGTTCCGGCCTGAGCCGGGTGACGTCCAGCCCATCGAGCCGGACCGCGCCACCTGCGTCGAAGAGGCGCGTGTCGAGGAAGCCGGCGACATAGGCGAGCAGGCTCGATTTGCCGGAGCCGCTCGGCCCCATGACGGTCGCCACGTTGCCGGGCGCGATGGCGAGGTCGAGCCGCTCGATCAGCGTCGCGCCGCCGATCCCGATCGCGACGGCGTCGAGGACGAGCCCGTTCGATGCGCCGCTCACGCCAGCCCCCGCCGGTTGTGGAAGACGAGGCGGGGGACGAGCAGCGCCGCCCCGTAGCAGGCCAGCGGCACGAGCGCCTGGAGCAGGCCGAGCACGCCGATGCCGGCGCGGTCCGCCCCGCTCGCGAGCGTCAGCGCCTCGGTGGTGATGGTGGCGACGCGCCCCGCGCCGGCGAAGACCGTGGCGAGATATTGCCCGACGCTGACCGCCATGCCGACCGCGGCGGCGACCAGAATCGGGCGCAACAGCATCGGCAGCTTGACCTCCAGGAAGATGCGCCAGGGCGAGGCGCCGAGGCTCGCGGCGCTGCGGGCATAGCGCGGGTCGAGCGCGCGGAACGGATCGGCGAGGCTGAGGAAGACATAAGGCAGCACGAAGACGAGATGGGTCCAGATCACGGCGCACAGCGAGCCGTCGAGCCGCAGCCGCACCAGCGCCACCTGCAGGCCGAAGAGAAAGGCGACCTGCGGCACGATCAGCGGCAGATAGAGCAGCCAGAGCACGCCGTTGCGCGGCCGGTGGGCGCACCGCGCCTCGTTCTCGAGGCAGCCGAGGCAGAGCAGCAGCGCGATGGCGGTGGCGGCGCAGGCGATCATGCACGTCGTCTCAAGATTGGCCTGAAGCCGGTCGGAGGCGCCCATCCAGGCCGCGAGGCTCCAGCGCGTCGGCAGGCCGGACGCGAAGGGCCAACTCGCGGCGAAGGACCAGAGCGCGAGGCCGAGCAGCGCCGCCAGCCCGGCTGCCAGCAGAACGCCGGTCACGCCGGCCGCGAGCGGCAGAGCGCGTTCGCCGAACCCGGAACGCCGTCCCCGTTCGAGCCATGCCGGGCCGAAGCGCGCCGCCAGCCATTCGACCAGGCGACAAAGCCCGAGGCCGGCGACGACGAGTCCGAGCTGCATCAGGCTGGCGGCGGCGGCCGGCAGATAGCGGGCGAGGTCGTAGTCGGCGAACCAGCGCACCGCCAGCACCGCCAGCGGCGGCGGATTGCCGGGCCCCAGCACCAGCGCCTGATCGACCACCGAAAGCGAGTAGGCGATGACCGCGTAGAAGGGCAGCCTGATCTGCGGCCACAGGCGCGGCAGCACGAGCTTGAGCCAGGCGGTGTGCGGTGCGTAGCCCATCGAGCGCGCGCAGGCGACGAGACGGGCCGACGGGACCTGCCCGAGCGCAGCCGTCAGCACGATCGCGAGATAGGGAATCTCCTTGGTCAGCAGGCCGAAGACCAGCGCCAGCCCCGCAGGGTCCCGGATCGTCACGAGATCGCCCGGCGGGCGCGTCCAGCCGGTCAGCTCCGGCGAGACCAGCCTGACGATCCAGCCGGACGGTGCGAGCAGGAAGGCGAGACCGAGCGCGATCGAGGCGTGGGGCGCGGCCAGCAGCGGCGCCAGCAGCGCCTGCGCGCGGGAGAACCAGCGCGCGCCGGACAGGACCGCGACGAGCGACACGGCGCCGAGCAGGGAGAGCAGACTGGCGAGCGCGCCGACCCTGAGCGTCAGTTGAAACGAGGTGGCGAAGCCGGGCCAGTCCAACAGGGTGCGCCAGGGGGCCAGGGAAATCTCGCGCGCGCCGATGGCCGGCAGGTAGCCGAACGCCGGCGCCAACGTGCCGGCGAGCCCGACCAGCACCGGCGCGAGGAACAGAAACAGCGTCAGGGGCGGGACGATCCGCAACATCATAGCGCCATGCCATGGTCGGGCGGGCGTTGCCAGCGTCGCATGGCGTCTAACCGTAGAGCCGGGCGATGACGCGCGGCGGCACGCCCATGAAATAGAGCGTCAGGCAACCGAGGTTGCCGAGCGAACGGCGCAGATAGCCGTCGCGCCGGTAGCGCGCGGCGCTGGTCAAGGCCGACACGGGCAGCATGCGCAGACGCCCGCGTCCGATGCGGCGGACGAACTCGACATCCTCCATCAGCGCGATGGGACGAAAACCGCCGAGCCGGTCATGGAGCCGGCGCGAGATCAGCAGCCCCTGATCGCCGTAAGGCAGCGCCAGCAGCCGGCAGCGCCAGGCCACCATCCGCTCGAGCCGGCGCGCGGCAGGCGCGTCGTCGTCGAGCGCGAAGGCGAAGGCGGCCGCCCGGTCCTCGCCCTGCGACGCGATGAAATCCCGCACGGCGCCGATCCAGCCGGACGCGAGCCTCGTGTCGGCATGGACGAAGAGCAGCCACGGCGCGCATGCGGCCTGCGCGCCGCGCACGAGCTGTCCGCCGCGCCCGGCCGGTCCCTGAACCACGACGGCGCCGGCCGCCTCGGCCCGCCCGACCGTGCCGTCCCGCGAACCGCCATCGCTGACGACGACCGTCGTGACGAGACCATCGGCGATGGCCGGCGCGAACTGGGCGACCGCATGCGGCAGGAAGGCGGCTGCGTTCAGCGTCGGGATCACCACGCTGACGGCGTCAGGCCGGGACATCAGCCCTCAGCGCACATAGCGCTTTTCCCATTCCGCCGTGATGCGCGTCATCCAGGACGGGTGCGGCTCGGGCAGCGCCGTTCCGAGTTCGGCGTTGGTCGGGAGGGAAGGCACGCCGTCCGGCCGCGCGAACAGCGCGCGGCTCGCGGCCGGGACCTTGTCGAGGTCCAGCACGGTGAAGTTGCCCATGTTGCGCGGGTCCTGGGCGCGCGCCTGCGTGGCGGGCTCCAGCAGGAAGTTCGAGACCACCATCGCCGCCTCGGCGTTGGCGGCGTTGTAGGGGATCGCGACGAAGGAGGTGTTGCCGATGGTGCCGCGCTCCAGCACGAAGACGCGCGCGCTCTCCGGCAATTGCCGGTTGGCGATGCCGGTCGCGGCCTCGGCCGGGCTGAACGAGATGTAGAAGTCGATCTCGCCATCGACCAGCAACTGCCGCTGGGCCGGGCCGGTCTCGGGGAACTCCTGGCCCTGGCGCCAGAGCAGGGGCCGCAACTGGTCGTACCAGGCCCAGAGCGGCGCGGACGCCGCGGCGAAACTCGCGTCGTCGGCGGCCAGGTCGAGGATTTCCGGGTTGGGCGCGAGCTCGTAGAGCGCCTGCTTCAGGAAGGTCGAGCCGAGGAAATTGCGGATGCCGGGATGGGTCAGGCGTCCGGGATTGGCCCTGGCCCAGCCGATCATCGCCGGAATCGAGGTCGGCAGGCTCGCCTTCTCCGTCCGGGCGCTGTCGTAGAGATAGACGATCTGCGCGCGCCGCCAGGGCGTGGCGAGCCCGTCCACCGGGACCGTGAAATCGACCGTGTTGGAGCGAATCTTCGTCGTGTCGACATAGGACCAGTTCGGCAGCGCCTCGACATAGGGGCCGAAGAGCAGCTTCTGGTTCTTCATGGCCAGGAAGTTCGGCCCGTTGATCCAGATCAGATCGACGCCGCCGCCCGCATCGCGGCCGGCCTGTTTCTCGGCGACGACGCGCGTGACCGCTTCCGAGGTGTCGCGCAGGCGGACATGGTTCACCGTCACGCCATGGGCCTTCTTCACCTCCTCGCCGACCCAGGCGATGAAGCTGTTGGTGCGTTCGTCCCCGGCCCAGGCGTTCCAGTAGACGGTCTGGCCCTTCGACCTGGCGAGGATGTCCGGCCAGTCGGCCGCGGCGACCGGCTTGCCCTGCGCGAGGGCGGGCAGGACCAGCCCCGATGCGCCAGCGGCGGCGGCGAGGCGAAGCGTGTCGCGGCGCGTGATCATGGGGTGGCTCCTTTCGCCTGTATCGTGATGATTTGAGCCAGGCCGTCGTTGCGAGCGCAGCGAAGCGATCCAGGGGGCGGCGCGAGAGGCTGGAGTGCTTCGCTGCGCTGGCAATGACGGGGAGACATCATTCCGCCGCGACCCTGCGCCCGCCGCCCAAGCGCTCCTCGCGGATGCGGGCGATCACCGGGCCGAGCACCTCTTCATGGAACCGGTCGCAGCCGATGCAGAGGTTGCGATACTCGCCGCCCTTCGGCTGAACCGTCCGGGATCTGGCGATGTAGTCGTCCAGGCTCCAGCCGTGCTGAAGGCCCATGCGCTCGGGATGGCCTGAATTGATCGCCTCGTAGACCGGATGGCCAATGAGCGAATCGAGGATGCCCTCCAGCGGCTCCTCGGTGAGGTTGCCGATCGGCAGCCTGGTCTTCATGCAGCAGGGATAGACGTCGCCGGCCGCGTCGATCGCGACCTCCGAGCCGGAATAGCGGTGGTTCAGGAAGCCGAGCCCGCCGGACCAGCGATTGCAGAAATTGTCGGCCATGGTCGCGGTCGAGAGTCCGTTTTTCCAGGCCCGGCCGCGCGGCCAGAGCTTCCCGATCCACGCGTCGGGCGTCGCCCCGAAGAAGGAGAAGATCGGCCCCTCCTCCTCGTGCCATTTGCGGGTCTGCGACTGCAGGCCCGAGCGCCGCATGCCGGCCGCCTCGAACCACTCGATCAGCCGCGCCTGCAGCGGATCGCGCTTCGCGCCTTCCATGCCGACATGAAAATCGTCCATGCCGGCGACGGAGATCATCCAGACGCCGCGTTCGACGAGGTCGCGGATGATCCGTTCGGTCAGCAGATCGCCCGTGGTCTGCACGACGACGTTGACGCCGCCCCTCTCGGCATAGCGGCCGCGCAGCGCGTCCAGCAGCGGGTAGAGCGCGGGTTCGCGAATGGGGTCGATCAGGACCTCGCCGCCCGACAGGATGATGCGGCCGCGCCGCTCCAGCCAGCCGCCGCCCGGGATCGCGGCCTCGAGATCGAGATAGGTCATGCGCTCGGGCAGATTCTCCACGACGCGTGGCCAGTTCTGCAGCGTCTGGCCGACGACATCGCCCAGCGCGTTGCGCACATAGGGGCGGAACCTGTCCTCGTAGCAGTGCACGCATTTGCGGTGGCAGGCGTAAGTGATCGACCAGTAGATGGATTCCATGCCGGCTCCGTCGCGATTCAGGTCGCGGTCGCAATATCGCATCACAGCACGAACGGCCGGCGTCCAGCTATGGTTTCACACCATCGTTATGCGGCGCGATAAGCGCCGTGAATTCGCGGGCGAGTTCGGCCGCGTCGAAGCGACCCGGACGCTGCCAGTCGATCGAGCCGTTGAGGGCTCCAAGCAAGAAATAGCGCAGGGTTTCCGCCGCGCGCTCGGGGGCGAGCACGCCAGCGGACTGCATCTCCGCGATCAGCCCGCGCCAGACCTCCTCATAGGCGCGCCGGACCCGGCGCACGCTTTCCGGCGCGGGAATCGCTCCGAAACTGAAGGCCTTGATGCTGGCGGAGGTGTAGTCGCCATGTCCGTGCAGCGCGGTGAGATGGGCCGCGATCGCCGCCTCCAGCCGTTTGCGCGGCGGTGCGTCGGCCGTGTCGTCGAGCGCCTGCGAGACTGCATCGTGAACGAAGCGCACGCCATCATTGGCGACAGCTTCGACAATCTCCTCCTTGGAGGCGAAATGGTAATAGAGGCTCGCCTTGCGGATGCCGACGGTCTCGGCGACCTCGCGCAACGTCGTCTGGTGATAGCCGCCCGAGCGCAGCAGCCGCGCGGCGGTGTCGAGGATGAGCCGGCGGGAGGGGGATTCGGCGGCCGCCTCCTTCTCGATCGCCACCATCATCGCGCGTCGTCCCGGACAAGCGGCGAAGCCGCGCCGATCCGGGACCCATTCCGGAAGATCTCGGAGAAGCGTTCCGGCATGGATGCCGGGTCTGCGCTTCGCTGCGCCCGGGACGACGCCGCGCTTCTGGAATAGGCGGCAGGCGTGCTCACAGCCGCTTCGCGACCTCTTCCAGCATGACCTCGGTCGCGCCGCCGCCGATCGACTGGACACGGGCGTCGCGGGTCATGCGCTCGATCGTGCTTTCGCGCATGAAGCCCATGCCGCCATGGAATTGCAGGCAGGCGTACATCACCTCGTTGACGAGCTCGCCGCAGTAGGCCTTGACCATCGAGACCTCTCGCGTGGCGTCGAACCCCTGTGAATCCAGGTATGCCGCGTGGTAGACGAGCTGCCGCCCGGCCTCGACCTTGCTCGCCAGCATGGCGAGCTTCTGGCGGATGGCCTGCTTGTCCCAGAGCGGCGCGCCGAACGCCTTTCGCGTGCGGACATAGTCGAGGGTCAGGTCGATCGCGGCCTGAGCCTCGCCGATCGCCATCGCGCCGATCACGGTTCGCTCGTTCTGGAAATTGCTCATGATCGCGTAGAAGCCGCGCCCCTCCTGGCCGAGGATGTTGTCGGCGGGGATGCGGCAATCCTCGAAGACGAGTTCGGCGGTGTCCGACGAACGCCAGCCATGCTTGTCGAGCGCGCGCGAGACGCGGAAACCCGGCGCGCCCTTCTCGACCAGGAAGATCGAGACCGATTGCGAGGGCTTGGCCGAGAGATCGGTCTTGGCCGCGACGCAATACAGGTCCGCATGGACGCCGTTGGTGATGAACATTTTGGCGCCGTTCAGCACGTAGGTGTCGCCCTCGCGCCGCGCCGTGGTGCGGATGCCCTTCACGTCGGAGCCGGCGTCGGGCTCCGTCACCGCGACCGCGACGATCTTCTCCCCCGCGATGATTCCGGGCATGTGCGCGTCGCGCTGGGCCTGCGACCCGGCGTTGGCGATGTGGACCGAGGCCATGTCGGTGTGGACCAGCGCGGTGACGGCGACGCCCGAGAAGGTCGAGCGGCCGAGCTCCTCGGCCAGCACCACCGTCGCCATGGTGTCCATCTCCGAGCCGCCATATTCCGACGGATAGCGGATGCCGAAGAAGCCGAGCGATCCCATGCGCCTGAGCACCTCGCGCGGCACGAAGCCCTGCTCCTCCCAGGCGAGCGCGTGCGGCTTGATCTCGGTCTCGACGAAGCGGCGGACCTGGTCGCGCAGCGCCTCGTGCTCCTCGGTGAAATAGGGCGAGCGGCGCGGGGCCTCGCCGTTCAGTTTCTCGACGGCCGACATGATGTCCTCCCGCGCTTGACCGCAGCATTGCGTTGCGCCTACCTAACGGACGGTAGGTGAATTCGCAAGACGTCCTGGCGTGGCCGTCATTGCGAGCACAGCGAAGCAACCCAGGGGGACCGGGTGAGCCCAGTCCCCCCTGGGTTGCTTCGTCGGCTTCGCCTTCTCGCAATGACGGCCGGGCTGGAGCGCGCGACGATGAGCGAAACGACGACCGCGCAGACAGTCCCACCGCCGCTCATCGCCATGCTGGCTACACTCCGCGAGCGCCATGCGCTGGTCGCCGGAGGCGGCGGCGAGACAATGCGGGCGCGCCACGAGCAGCGCGGCAAGATCATGGTGCGCGACCGCATCGACCTGCTGCTCGATCCGCAGACGCCCTTCCTCGAGCTTTCGCCGCTGGCCGCCTGGGGGCTCTACGGCAACGAGGCCCCCGGGGCCGGCATCGTCACCGGCATCGGCATCGTGCAGGGCCGCGCCTGCATGCTGATCGCCAACGACGCCACGGTGAAGGGCGGCTCCTTCTTCGCCGAGACGGTGCGCAAGCATCTGCGGGCGCAGGAGATCGCGCAGTAACACCGCTTGCCCTGCCTCTATCTGGTCGATTGCGGCGGGGCTTTCCTGCCGGAACAGGACCGGGTTTTTCCCGACCGCGACCATTTCGGCGGCTCCTTTTTCAACCAGTGCCGGATGTCGGCGGCGGGCATTCCGCAGCTCTCGATCGTGTTCGGCGGCGCGACGGCCGGCGGGGCCTATATTCCGGCCCTGTCGGACGAGGTCATCATGGTCAGGGGCACGGGCCGCATCCATCTCGGCGGCCCGCCGATCGTCAAGGCCGCGATCAACGAGATCGTCGATGGCGAGACGCTGGGCGGCGCCGAGATGCACACCCAGGTTTCCGGCGTCGCCGACCACATGGCGCTGAGCGAGATGGAGGGGCTGGGCAAGCTGCGCGAAATCGTCTCGTCGCTCGGCGAGGCCGGCCGGCTTTCGCCGCCCCCCGCGACGCCGAAGCCGCCCAGGCTCGATCCCGGCGAGCTGGCCGATATCGTCCCGACCGATCTGCGCCGGCCCTACGACGTGCGCGAGGTGATCGGCCGAATCGTCGACGACAGCGCCTTCAACGCCTTCAAGCCGGACTATGGTGCGACTCTGGCGACGGGCTTCGCGCATATCCACGGCCACCCTGTCGGCATCCTCGCCAATAACGGCGTGCTGTTCTCGGAAGCCGCCGTGAAGGGCGCGCATTTCATCGAACTCTGCGACCAGCGCCAGATCCCGCTGCTGTTCCTGCAGAACATCACCGGCTTCATGGTCGGTGCGGAGGCCGAGCGCGGCGGCATCGCCAAGCATTCGGCCAAGCTGGTCTACGCCGTCTCGAACGCGCGCGTGCCGAGATACACCGTGCTGATCGGCGGATCGTATGGCGCCGGCAATTACGGCATGTGCGGGCGCGGCTTCCGGCCGCGCTTCCTGTTCTCCTGGCCGAACGCCCGGATCGCCACGATGAGCCCGCAGGTGGCCGCCAATGTCGTCACCGAACTGCGCCGGCAAAGTCTGAAGGGTGCGGCCGACGAGGCCGCCATCGCCGAGCTCGACGCCCGGACGCGCGCCCAGTTCGAGGAGCAGAGCGATCCGTATTACGCGACCGCGCGGCTCTGGGACGACGGCGTCATCGAGCCTGCCCAGACCCGCGACGTGCTGGGCCTGTGCCTGTCGCTGGCGGCCGGCGAGGCGCGCGATACGAGTCCGCGGCCCGTGTACCGGATGTGATGGCCACCATGTTCTCGACCATCCTGATCGCCAATCGCGGCGAGATCGCCTGCCGCATCATCAGGACCTGCCGCCGCCTCGGCATCCGCAGCATCGCGGTGTTCTCGGACGCCGATCGCGACGCGCTCCATGTGCGCATGGCGGACAGCGCCGTGCATATCGGCCCCGCGCCGGCCCGCGACAGCTATCTGCGCGCCGACAGGATCGTCGAAGCGGCGCTCGCCAGCGGCGCGCAGGCGATCCACCCGGGCTACGGCTTCCTCTCGGAGCGGCTCGACCT
>JAKFWE010000102.1 GCA_021732895.1 Allobosea sp.
GAGGCGTGGCGAGACGGTCGAGCCATATCCTGCACGACCGCCCATCCCCAATCCTTCCCCACCGCAAGCGGGGGAAAGGGGACTAAGCCGCCTCAGCGCCTCCATCAGCAGCGCCGGAGCCGTATAGTCCAGCGCCTGCGTCAGATGGCTGTCGAAGCGCTCGGCATAGCCGTCGAACAGCGTCCCGGCGAAGTTTTCCGACGTGGCCTGCTCGGCCGGCATGGCTCCGATCCGGGCGAGATCGAGCCTCGCGCCGAAATGGTCGGCCGGGTCGAGATCGAGACATTGCCGCCAGGCGGTCGCGGCGTCCTCGTGATGGCCGAGCGCTTCGCGCGCCAGCCCGTAGAGATGCCAGGCGGCGACGAAGCCTCCCGCCTGCGCCAGCGTCTGGTCGAGGATTTCGACGGCCGCCCGCGCATCGCCGTCCTTCAGCGCGGCTTCGGCCCAGGCGTAGCGCCGGTCGAGACTCAGATCGCCGGAGGAGGCGGAATGCGTCACGGGGGGCTTTTCGATCATGTCCGCCGGTCTATCTGAGGAGGATGACGCTGGCCAGACAGCGGGCGACGCAGCGACGGCGCCCTTCGGAACTGCTGATCCCGACGCCGGCCGGCCTGTTCTGCCCGCCGGCCGATATCCATATCGACCCGGTCCGGCCGGTGGCGCGCGCGCTGATCACCCACGGCCACTCGGACCACGCCCGCTCCGGGCATGGCGCGGTGCTGGCGACGCGCGAGACACTCGCGATCATGGCGCTACGCTATGGGGAGGGGTTCACGGGCGAGCGGCAAGTCGCGGAGCCGGGCGCGACGACGCGGATCGGCGAGGTCGATTTCCGCTTCGTCCCCGCCGGACATGTGCTCGGCTCGGCGCAGATCGTGGTGGAGAGCCGCGACCTGCGCATCGTCGTCTCGGGCGACTACAAGCGCGAACGCGACCCGACCTGCGCCGGATTCGAGCCCGTGACCTGCGACGTCTTCATCACCGAGGCGACCTTCGGCCTGCCTGTGTTCCGCCACCCGCCGGCGCATGCGGAGGTCGCCAAGCTGCTGGAATCGGTCAGGCTGTTTCCCGAGCGGGCGCATCTCGTCGGGGCCTATTCGCTCGGCAAGGCGCAGCGCGTCATGGCGCTGATTCGCGAGGCCGGCTATGAGCGGCCGATCTTCGTCCATGGCGCGGTCGAGAAGCTGACGGATTTCTACATCGCGCAGGGCGTCCCCCTCGGCGATATCCGCAAGGTCGCGCCGGCGGAGCGGAAGTCGCTCGGCGGCGAGATCGTGATCTGCCCGCCGAGCGCGATCCAGGACCTGTGGGCGCGCCGCTTTCCCGATCCGGTCGCCGCCTTCGCCTCGGGCTGGATGCGGGTGCGGGCGCGCGCCCGGCAAAAGGGCGTCGAGCTGCCGCTGATCATTTCCGACCATGCCGATTGGGACGACCTGCAGGCGACCATCCGCGAGGTCGGCGCCGGCGAAATCTGGATCACCCATGGCGAGGCCGAGGCGCTGGCGCATTGGTGCGGCACGGTGGGGCTCGCGGCGAAGCCGCTGCACCTCGTCGGCTACGGCGACGAGGGCGAAGGCGAGCCCGAAGCCGCAGCGGCGGAGGCCTCGCCATGAACCGTTTCGCGTGGCTGCTCGACCGGATCGCCTACGAGCCGCGCCGCAACGGCAAGCTCGCGCTGATCGCGGACTATCTGCGCACGACGCCCGATCCCGATCGCGGGCTGGCGCTGGCGGCGATGACCGGCGGACTGGTCTTCCGCAACGCCAAGGCGGGGCTGATCCGCGCGCTGATCGCGGAACGGACCGACCCGGCGCTGTTTGCGCTGTCCTACGACTATGTCGGCGATCTCTCCGAGACGGCGGCGCTGATGTGGCCGGCGCCCCGGCGCGGGACCGCCGGCGCGGAGCCCGGCGACAACCGCCCGCCCCTCACCCTGCCCGAGGTCGTCGCCGGCCTGCGCGACGCGGGAAGGACGGAACTTCCGCGCCTCGTCGCCTCCTGGCTGGACGCGCTCGACGAGACCGGGCGCTGGGCGCTGCTCAAGCTGATCACCGGCTCGCTGCGCATCGGCGTCTCGGCGCGGCTCGCCAAGACCGCGGCAGCGAGTCTGGGCGGCGTCGCGCCCGACGAGGTCGAACAGGTCTGGCATGGGCTCGAGCCGCCCTATCTCCCGCTTTTCGCGTGGCTGGAGGGCCGTGCGCCCCGCCCCGAGGCGAGCGATCCGGCGCCGTTTCGCCCGGTGATGCTGTCGCACCCTATCGATGACGGCGACTTCGACAGGCTCGACCCCGCCGATTTCAGCGCGGAATGGAAATGGGACGGCATCCGCGTGCAGGCGGTCAGCGGCACGCGGCCGGACGGCTCGCGCCTGACGCGGCTCTATTCGCGCACTGGAGACGATATCGGCCCCGCCTTCCCGGATCTGGTCGAGGCGATGACGCAGGACGGCGCGCTCGACGGCGAATTGCTGGTGATGCGCGAGGGCGCGATCCAGAGTTTCAACACCTTGCAGCAGCGCTTGAACCGCAAGGCGGTGACGGCGAAGATGCTGAGCGCGTCTCCGGCCCATATCCGCGTCTATGACCTGCTGGTCGATGGCGGGCAGGACATCCGCGCGCTGCCGTTGCTGGAGCGCCGGATGCGGCTGGAGGCGTTCGTCGCCCGGCTCGGCAGCGCGCGTTTCGATCTCTCGGCGACCATCCCGTTCGCGGACTGGGATGCGCTCGCCGCCGCGCGCGCCGACCCGGCCCTGGCTGGCGCGGGCGCCGATGCGGAGGCCGTCGAAGGCTGCATGATCAAGCGGATCGATGCGCCCTACCTGCCCGGACGGCCGAAGGGGCCGTGGTGGAAATGGAAGCGCGCGGCGCGGCTGATCGACTGCGTGCTGATGTATGCCCAGCGCGGCCACGGCAAGCGCTCGTCCTTCTATTCCGACTACACCTTCGGGGTCTGGCGCGCGTCGCCGGATGGAGAGAAGCTGGTGCCGGTCGGCAAGGCCTATTTCGGCTTCACCGACGAGGAACTGGTCGAGCTCGACCGCTTTGTCCGCAAGCATACGCGAAGCCGCTTCGGGCCCGTGCGCGAGGTGACCCATGATCGACAGAACGGCCTCGTCTTCGAGGTCGCGTTCGAGGGCCTGCAGCGCTCGACCCGGCACAAATCCGGGCTCGCCATGCGCTTCCCGAGAATCAGCCGGATTCGCTGGGACAAGCCGCCCGGCGAGGCCGACCGCATCGAGGCGCTGGAACGGCTGCTGCCGGTCGATGGCGCCCCGGAGCCGCCACCAGCCAAAAAGCCATCGGCACGGGAGATCGAACCATGACGCTGACGCCGGCTCGCCTGCCCTTCCTCGTCGCCGCGCTGGCGCTCGGAGCGACCATTCTGTGGGCCGCTGCGACGACGCCGTTCTGGGCGAGCTTCCGCGAGATCGCCGCCAATCCCTGGGGCGTCGTGACGCTGATCGACCTGTATTGCGCGTTCCTGGTTTCGAGCGTTCTGATCTGGCGCTTCGAGCGGTCGAGGCCGCTGGCCATCATCCTGATCGCACTGACGCCTGTGCTCGGAAGCCTCGTTCCGTTGTTATGGCTCGCCTTCCGGCTCCGGCCGCTGCCCATCGCGGCCCCGGCGCCCGCCCGCGCGAAGCGCTGGTGGCGATTGGGAACCTGAGGCAGCGGCCGCGTCCCGCAAGCGTCAGATCCCGCGCAGCAGACCGACGACGAATCCGGCCGTCAGCATCGTGGCGGCCGCAACCGCGTGATAGGCGGCGAAACGCAGGAAGGCGGCGCGTCTGACGCCGGAGAGAAGGCGCTGCGCCAGCGGTTCGGGCGGGCGCTCGGCCTCTTCCAGCATCAGCCACACCTCGGTCTGCCGAAAGGGCTTGGCCGGCGCACGCTGCGCCATCAGCAGCAAAACGGTCATGACCAGAAGCGCCGAGTAGCCGCCCGCCTTCAGCGTGGTGGCGATGTTGGCCGAAAGCCCGACCATCAGACACAGGATCGCCAGCCCGGCGAAGCCGCAGCCGCGCGCCGTCGAGATCTCGGCGAGCAGCCGCATGCGGCGGTTGGGATCGTCTTTCACGGCTTGTCGCGCTGCGGCATCGTCTCAACCTGATCGAAGCCCGCCCCGCCTAGAAATCACCGTTTCGTGAAGTCCAGACTCATCCGGTCATGCCGACGAAAACCGGCACGGCGAGGACCAGGAGACCGGCCAGCCAGACGCCGAGGGAGACCGCGTCGCTCTCGCGACGGCCCGTGGCGCGCTCGAACAGGGCGGCGCCGACGCCGGCGATGATCAGGCAGGAGACCGAGACCAGCAGCGAGGTGAAATAATAGAGCAGCAGCGGCGAGGAGATATAGAAGGTCGGCGCGATCAGGAACTTCACGACGATGAAGGCCGGATCGAAGAACGGCGAGAAGTGCATGCCGGAGAGCAGCGAGGCCCCGGCGATGCCGATCAGCAGGCCGTCCTGCCGGATCAGTTTTTCGCGATCGTCGTTCATCACGTCGCTCCCTGTATGCTGGGCAGGAGCCCGAGCGAGCGGATCACGAAATAGAACGCCACGCGCGCCAGCACGAGCCAGATGATGGCGAACAGGTTGAGCAGCGGCGGCGGCACGATCGCGGGCGTGATGACGCGCACGGCGGCGAGGATCGGGTCGGTGATCTGCTGGAAGACGCGCCAGACCACCTTGTCGCTCTCGGGCGGAAAGAACAGCGACAGGATGTAGCGCCCCAGCAGCGTGTAGATCGCGGCCGCCAGCAGGATGTTGGGAATGTGAAACAGCCAGAATCCGGCTTCCTGAGCCACGCGCGATACTCCGAAGCGGGTTGGGCGATGCGGTCGATGTGAACGACGAAGGGGCGGGACGCAAGTCCCGCCCCTTCGCTGATGGGTGAGATCAGCCCGCGATCAGGCGGTCTTCTCTTCCATGATGGTGCCACCACGCGGACGCCGGCAGGAGTCGATGAAGTCCTGCAACTCCTTCGACGGGGCCTCCGTCATGCGCGACACCACGAACATCACCAGGAACCCGATCGGCAGGCCGAAGATCGCCGAGGAGATGTTGTTGATGTTGAACCAGCCGACCTTCGAGGCGAGCGGATGGGCGCCCGTGACCCAGGCCTCCATCGCATTCGGCAGCGCCATGGCGGTCTGGAGATTGACCACGGGGGCGCCCGTCACCGGGTTGAGCAGCGAGGACATGCCGGCGTAGCTCACGCCGAAGCCCGGGAAATAGCGGGTCACGACGAGGTAGAACAGCGTCACGCCGAAGCCGGCGATGATGCCTGCGATGGCGCCGGCCTTGTTGGTGCGCTTGTCCCAGATGCCCAGCACCAGCGCCGGGAACAGGCCCGCCGCCGCCAGCGAGAACGCCCAGGAGACCATGGCCAGGATGTCCGCCGGACGCTTGGAGGCGGTCCAGGCCGCCGCGATCGCCACCACCACGAGCAGGACGCGCGAGACGATGAGACGGCGCGCGGTCGGCGCGTTCTTGTCGATGATCTTGTAGTAGATATCGTGCGAGAGCGCGTTGGCGATGGCGAGCAGCAGCCCGTCGGCGGTCGAGAGCGCGGCCGCGAGACCACCGGCGGCGACGAGACCGGCGATGACATAGGGCATGCCCGCGATTTCCGGCGTGGAGAGCACGACCACGTCGGTGTTGATGCCGAAATCCTGCAGGCGCAGCACGCCGGTGTTGCCCGCCATCGCCTGGCAGGCGGCGGTGATGGTCGCTACGCTGTCGGCCGCCTTGCCGCAGATCGTGACCAGGCCGAGCTTGCCGTAGGTGAACACCCAGGCCGGCATCTCCGCGATCGGCTTGCCGATCAGCGTCGAGTAGACCTCGAGCTTGGAGAAGGCGGCGTAGGCGGGGGCGGTGAAGTAGAGCAGGAAGATGAAGAGCAGCGACCAGGCGACCGACATGCGCGCGTCACGCACCGAAGGGGTGGTGAAGTAGCGCATCAGGACGTGCGGCAGCGAAGCCGTGCCAACCATCAGGCACAGGATCAGGGCGAAGTAATTCGCCGGGCTGTAGGAGGTGAAGGGCTGAACATGCGACTTTGCGGTCATGACCGCTTCGGTCGCGAGGCCCCGGGCGACGAAGCCCTGCTCCAGTGCGGTGATCTCGGCGATGGCCGCGCCATAGGTGAGCTGCGGGATCGGCAGGCCGAACTTCTGCGCCGACAGGATGATGACCGGGATCAGGTAGGCGACGATCAGCACGATGTACTGCGCGACCTGCGTCCAAGTGACGGCGCGCATGCCGCCGAGCATGGAGCAGACCAGGATGCCGAGCAGGCCGACATAGACCGCCACGACGAAGTCCATGCCCAGGAAGCGCTGGGCGATCAGGCCGGTCGCGAAGATCTGCGCCACCACATAGGTGAAGGAGCAGGCGAGCAGCACCATGACGCCGAGCATGCGGGCGGTGTTGCCGCCGTAACGCGCCGCCAGGAAGTCCGGCACGGTGTAGGCGCCGAACTTGCGCAGGAACGGCGCGACCAGCACCGCGACCAGCACATAGCCGCCGGTCCAGCCGAGCACGAAGGCCAGCCCGTCATAGCCGAGCAGGAAGAGCGAGCCCGCCATGCCGACGAACGACGCGCCCGACATCCAGTCCGCGCCGGTGGCCATGCCGTTGTAGAAGGCCGGCACCTTGCGGCCCGCGACGTAGTACTCCGAGACCTGCACGGTGCGCGAGACGATGCCGATGAAGGCGTAGACCAGGATGGTGAAGCCGACGAAGAGATAGCCGAGGATCTGGTTGGGAACCCCGACCTTCTCCAGGATGGCGACGAGAATGACGAAAGCGGCGAAGCCGCCGGTGTAGATGCCGTAGATTCGGCCGAGGTTGGAGGTGAAATCACCGCCGCCCGATTGCGCCTGAGTTGCCATGGTTCAGTCTCCCCCGCTCATTCGTCTTCGGCGAAGCCTGCGTCGCGGTCGATCTTGTCCTGGGCCTTGGCGAACCAGAACAGCATCGCGACGAAGACGATCAATGAACCCTGCGCGGCCATGTAGAACCCCAGCGGGAAGCCGAAGATCTTGATGCCGTTCAAGGGCCCTACAAAGGCATGGATGACGTAGCCGAAGAAAAACCACAGGCTCATCATCAGGATCATCAGACTTCTGGTCTTCTGCCAATGCTCGTCGTCTGGAGATGGATTCATCGATGTCGCTCCCTCAGCGTGTGATTATCGTTCATGCGGCTTTCTTGCCGGCGATGAGCAGCCGACGCTTCCGCGCCCAGCCACCCCGCCGGTTGACGACAGGTTAAGGCAAGGTGAACGCTGAAAGAACGTCAACTTAAGGCGTAGACCCGCGCCGCCGGCGCCGCGCCCTGCCGGCGGCCTCGCCGTCGCCCCTCTTGCCCGCCTCGCGGTTGGATGCTTGAGATCGCGGCCGCGCATCGGGCACGATGCCGCGCGGACGATCGATGGGACATCGCGCCATGAACCGGCAAGCTCAGACGCATATCGTCATCGCCGACGATCACCCGCTGTTTCGCGGGGCGCTGCGCCAGGCGGTGGCGCAGGCGCTCGACGGCGCGCGGGTCAGCGAGGTCGGTTCGCTCGACGCCTTGAGCGAGGCGCTCGCCGCCGATTCGGAAGTCGATCTCGTGCTGCTCGACCTGACCATGCCGGGCGTCCAGAATTTCTCCGGCCTGCTGTTCCTGCGCGCCGATCATCCCGAACTGCCGGTCATCGTCGTCTCGGCGCATGACGACCCGACGGTGATCCGGCGCTGCATCGAGTTCGGCGCGCTCGGCTTCCTGCCCAAGACGGCGGAGGTCGCGCAGATGGGCGAGGCGATTCGCGCCGTGCTGGCGGGCGGCGTGTGGACGCCGCCGGGCGTCGATCTGACCGCGCCGGTCGATGAGGAGGTCGCCGACATGGTGCGCCGTCTCTCGACGCTGACGCCGCAGCAGGTCCGCGTCCTGATGATGCTGTCGGAGGGGCTGCTGAACAAGCAGATCGCCTACGAGCTCGGCGTCTCGGAGGCGACGGTGAAAGCCCATGTCTCGGCGATCCTGACCAAGCTCAACGTCGACAGCCGCACGCAGGCGGTGATCGCCGCCGCGCGCGTCGCCGGCTCGACTTGGCCGACGAGCGCGGTCGCCGCGGGATGAATGGCCGGCGCATTCAGGCCGCGTTCAAGCGCCCCGATGTCTTGTCCGCGTGAGAGCAGGAGAATTTGCAATGGCCCATGGCGGCGGCATCGAACGGTTTCTCGGCGGCTCGCCGCTCGGGGTCCTGATCAGGCTGATCTTCATCTCGCTGCTGGTCGGGGCGGCCATGGCGTTCCTCGGCCTGTCGCCGCGCGCGCTGTTCGATTCGGCGCTGCGCTTCGCCCGCTCGCTCGGCGATCTCGGTTTCGGGGCGGTGCGCGAGGTCGGGCAATGGGTGATCGCCGGCGCGCTGATCGTCATTCCCGTCTGGCTGATCTCGCGGCTGCTGGCGGCGAGACGCTGACCTTACAAGCCTTCGCCGCGCGCCATCGCCCGTGCGTCGCAGCCCGTCAGCGCCGCGAGACCGCCCGCGGGCTGCGCCCGCGAGGCCGCGGCCAGACCGCGCGAAATCTCCGCGACCAGCCCCGGCCCCTTGAAGACCATCGCCGTGTAGAGCTGCACGAGGCTCGCGCCCGCCCTGATCTTGGCGAGGGCGGTCGCGGCCGATTCGACGCCGCCGACGCCGATCAGCGGAAACTGGCCTTCGACGCGCAGGAAAACCTGCGCCAGGCGCTGCGTCGAGACCGCGAACAACGGCCGGCCCGACAGGCCGCCGGTCTCGTTGCGATCGCGCCCGCGCAGTGTCCCCGGCCGCGCGATGGTGGTGTTCGAGACGATCATGCCGTCGATCGCGCGACGGCGCGCGACGGCGACGACGCCGTCCAGTTCTGGAAGCGACAGGTCCGGCGCGATCTTGAGCAGGATCGGCGTCGGCCGTGCGCCGGGCGCGGTCGCCGCATCGCGGGCCTCGAGGGCGCGGCCGATCAGGGCGTCCAACGCCGCCTCGCCCTGCAGATCGCGCAGTCCGGGCGTATTGGGCGAGGAGACGTTGATCGTCAGGAAATCGGCATGGGGCGCCAGCCGCCGGGTCAGGACGGCATAGTCGGCGGCGCGATCGGCCGAATCCTTGTTGGCGCCGAGATTGACGCCGACGAGGCCGCCACGGCCGCGCCGCGCCGCGAGCCGCCCGGCGACCGCCTCCATGCCGTCGCTGTTGAGGCCGTAGCGGTTGATCACCGCCTCGTCCTCCGGCAGCCGGAAGACGCGGGGGCGGGCGTTGCCGGGTTGCGGCAGCGGCGTCACCCCACCGATCTCGACGAAGCCGAAGCCCAGCCCGAGCGCCCCGTCGATCGCCTGGGCGTGCTTGTCGAATCCGGCGGCGAGCCCGACCGGATTGGGAAAGACCAGCCCGAACGCGCTGACGGTCAGGGCCGGATCGACCGGCGCTGTCTTCAACGGCGGCGCGGCGGCGAGGGCGGCGATGGTCAGGCGGTGCGCCGTCTCGGCGTCGATCCGGTGGACGAGCGGCCGGACCAGATTGAAAAGTCCGCCGATCATGCGATCTCGTCCGGAATCAGCGGAACGCCGTCGCGCCCCAACGGCAGCGGCGCGATCCAGCGCGCGGCGCGCGGATCGAGCGGGGCATGCAGATGCGGAAACAGCGCGCCGCCGCGCGATGGCTCCCAGCGCAAGGAACGGCCGAACCCGGCCTGATCGAACGCGATCAGCAGCAGGCCGCGCTGACCGGAGAAGTGCCGCCGCGCGGTCTCGCGCAACTGGGCGGCGGTCGAGAAATGGATATAGCCGTCGGCGAGATCGACCGGAGCGCCCGCGAACGCGCCGGCCGCCTCGGCGTCGCGCCAGAGCGCCTCGGAACAGATCTTGTAGATGAGCGGCACGGCTGGCTTTCGATGGCGGCGACCACGGCGGCATAGCGGGTCGGGAGGCCGCGGCGCAATCAACATCGCCGCGCCGCGCCAAGAAACAGATTGAAATCTTAGTTCATAGGGGATATTTCCTATAATGATCCCCGCTCTCCGGCGCCATCCAGGACCAGGGCCCGACCCGATGCTGTCCCACGACCAGATCTGGAGCGCCATCGACGCGCTCGCCCAGCGCTACGGCTTCACCGCCTCCGGGCTCGCCCGCAAGGCCGGGCTCGACGCCACCACCTTCAACCGGTCCAAGCGGGTCGGGCCGGACGGGCGCGAACGCTGGCCCTCGACCGAATCGATCGCCAAGGTTCTCGCGGCGACCGGGGCCTCGCTCGACGAATTCATGGCCGTGGTGATGCGCCGGGGCGCGGCCCCGGCGCGCACAATCCCGCTGATCGGCTTCGCCAAGGCTGGCGCCGGCGGCTTCTTCGACGATGGCGGTTTTCCGGTCGGGACGGGGTGGGACGAGGTCGCCTTTCCCGGTCTCGCCGACGAGAAGGCCTACGCGCTGGAGATCGACGGCGATTCGATGCTGCCGCTGTATCGCGACGGCGACACCATCATCGTCTCGCCGGCGGCGACCGTTCGGCGCGGCGACCGCGTCGTGGTCAAGACGGTGGAGGGCGAGGTGCTGGCCAAGCAGTTGAAGCGGCAGACGGCCAAGACCATCGAGCTGGCCTCGCTCAACCCCGATCATCCCGACCGGGTCCTGGGCCTTGGCGAGATCGCCTTCATGGCGCGGGTGATCTGGGCGAGCCAGTAGCGCTCAATGGCCGTTCTGCCGCCTCGCCGGCAGCGTCACCTTGAACACCGCCCCCGTCGGCGAGGGTTCGAGCTCGATCATGCCGCCATGCAGCCGCACCAGTTCGGCCGCGATCGCAAGGCCGAGCCCGGTGCCGGTCGCGCTGACCGAGCCGCGGAATGCCTGAAACAGGTTCGCCCGCGCCTGCGCCGGCACGCCGGGTCCGTTGTCGGCGACCCGCAGCACGAGCTGGCCTTCGTCAGCCTGCGCCTTGACCACCAGCATGGGCTGCGCGCCGCTCTCGGCTCCGGCCTGGGTCAGGGCCTGCACCGAATTGCGCATCAGGTTGATCAGGACGCGGGCCATCTGGTCGGGGTCGCAATGGGCGAGCAGTTCAGCCGGAACCTCGTTGACGAAACTCAGCATCTTGTTGTCGGGCAGGCCGAGCAGTTCCGCCTGTTCGGCGACGAGCTGGCGCAGGGCCACCTCGCGCGGCGCCGGCGTCGCCTCGGCGGCGCGGCCATAGGCGAGCGTCGCCTGGCAGAAATCGACGGCGCGGCCGAGCGTCGCGATCAGGCGGGGCGCGAAGCGCTTGATCTTGGGGTCACGCGTTTCCGTCAGCCGGTCCGACATCAGTTGCGCCGCCGCCAGCATGTTGCGCAGGTCGTGATTGATCTTGCTGACCGCCAGGCCGAGTTCGGCGAGATGCTTCTTGGTGCGCAATTCCCCCGCCAGCGTCATCTGCATCCTGGCGAGCGCGCGCTCCGCCTCGCCGATCTCGTCGGCGCGCCGCGTCGGCTCGATGATGCGCCGGGGATTCTCCGGATCGACCTCGAACTCCATCACGTTGGCGGCGAGCTGGCGGATCGGCCCGACGATCATCCAGTTCAGCGCCAGATAGACCAGAACCGCGGTGAGGCCGGAGATCATCAGGGAGAGCAGCAGGATATTGACCGAGAAGGTCAGCATGGCCTGGCGCAGCGGCGCCTCGTCGATGACGATCTCGGCGAAATCCGCCCCGCCGACCCCCTCGCCGATGACGCGGATCGGCATGTCGTGGGGCGGCGCGGCAAGAACTTCGACAGCGTCCGTGATCGCGCCGAGCCAGCTCATCTCGCGCAGATCGACGGTTCGTACCACGGCGGGCGGCATTGCGTCGAGGCTGAGCAGGCGGCGCGCCCCGCCGACCCGGACGGCGATGGCGCGCGCGCCGACACCCATCAGCAACCGGTTCTCGCTTCCGTCCGGCAGCCCGTCGGCGGGGGCGCCCTCGAGCACCAGCGCCGCGACCTGAGCGGCCGCGAGGCGATCGTTCAGCCAGTTGCGCCGAAAATTCGCGACGGACGGCAGATAGATCAGGATTTCCGCGAGCATGACGAACAGGATCGTCAGCATCAGCAGCTTGGCCGAGAGGCCGAGCCGCGTGACGCTGCGCGGCACGCTGACGGAGAGAGACGGATTTTCGGAATCGGCTTGATGCATCGACGTCGATCTTAGCCGAAGCGACGCAGAAAGCCGATGAGCCGGCGAATCCCCGGCTTGGCCGCCAGCGGCGCGTAGAACGACACCGCCGCGCGCTTGGACGCTTCCGAAACGGTCGGGTAGGGAAAGACCAGCCCGGCCATGTCCTTCACGCCCATGCGCTTCTGCAGCGCCATGCACCAGGGCACGAGCAGATCCCCCGCCCGCTCGCCGACGATCGTGACGCCGAGAATGCGGCCCTTCGCGTTGGTGACCAGCTTGACGAAGCCATCCGTCGCGCGCTCGGCCTGGGCCCGGTCGTTCTCGGAAAACGGCCAGCGCAGGATGCGGATATCCTCGCCGTTCTCACGCGCCTGCGCTTCCGACAGGCCGGCGCTGGCGAGCTCGGGGTGGCAATAGGTGACGCGCGGAACGGCGCCGAGATCGACCTTGACGGGCAGGCGAAACAGCGCGCTGCGGACCACGAGGCCGGCATGATAGTTGGCGACATGGGTGAACTGCATCCCTCCGGCCTTGCCGCCGGCGCAGTCGCCGATGGCGAAGATGCGTCGGTTGGCCGTGCGCAGCCCCTTGCCGACGATGACGCCCTTGTTGTCGCTGGCGACGCCGGCGAGGTCGAGATCGAGCTCCTCAATATTGGGCTTGCGGCCGGCGGCGACCAGGAGATGCGTGCCCTCGACGCTCTGCGCGGCCGCGCCGTCCCTGCCTTCCAGCACCAGCCGCACCTTGCCCCGGCCGGGCTCGACACGCAGCACCCTGGCGTTCTCGTGCAGCGCGACGCCCTCCGCCAGCAGCGCCCGGCGCACCAGCCCGGCGGCCTCCGGATCGTCGCGCGAGAGCAGGGTCTGCGCCTCGACGATGGTGACCGCGCTGCCGAGCCGGGCCATGGCCTGCGCCAGTTCGACGCCGATCGGCCCGCCGCCCAGCACCAGAAGCCTGTCGGGCCGCTTCGTCTGTGCAAAGATGGTTTCGTTGGTGAGGAACGGGGCCTCCTCCAGCCCCGGGATCGGCGGGACGGCGGGGCGCGATCCGGTGGCGACGACGAAACGGCGCGCCTTGACCGCCTGCTCGCCGACCAGAACGGTGTTGCGGTCGCGGAAACGCGCCTGTCCCTTGATCACGGTGACGCCCAGCGCCGTGAAGCGCTCGACCGAGTCATTGGGCGCGATCGCGGCGATGACGCCGGCGACATGGGCCTGCACCTGCGCGTAATTCACCTCCGGCATCGCCGCCGTCACACCGAAGCGGCCGGCCTCGCGCACCGCCTGCGCCCGCGCGCCGGCCGCGATCAGCGCCTTGGAGGGCACGCATCCGACATTCAGGCAGTCGCCGCCCATCCTGTCGCGCTCGATCAGCACGACGGAGACGCCGAACATCGCGGCCGCCGCGGCGACCGAAAGCCCGCCGGAGCCTGCCCCGATGACGCAGATGTCGGGCGTCAGCACCGAGGGCTTGCCGGCCGGCCCGTTCTCGTCGCTCACCCTGTTTCTCCCTGGCTCGGCTTCCGGCGCTTGCTGATGCGTCGCCAGATCATGGGAATCAAGGCCACACAGCCAAGCAAGGCAAACGCGGCCAGCAATTGCGGCGTCACGATG
>JAKFWE010000171.1 GCA_021732895.1 Allobosea sp.
CTACGAGCCGCGCATGCATCGCCTCGATCAGCATCTCGTGCGCACGCGCCGCGATCGCGTCGAGCGACGGCGTCTTGACGAACATCGCCGAGGCTTTCTCGGCCAGTTCCTCGCGGCTCGGCAGGACCGGCATGTGCCAGTGCGTCATCGCTTCCTGCGCCTGATGCTGGATTTGCGTCAGCCGGTCGCCGGCGCGGTGCTGCAGGTCGGCGAGCACCGAGCGGAACTCCGCCAGCGTCAGGCTCGGCAGGTGCAGGTCGGGCAGGGCCGGCGTCGCCGCGTGGACCTCGCGGAAGGCGCTGACGATCCGGTCGAGCGGCACCGTCGCCGCCAGCCGCTCGGCCGAGCGCTCGACGACGCGCGGCGGCAAAGCCTGCGAGCGCTCGACGATCGCCTGCGGCGGCTGCTTGAGATCCCAGACCAGACCGAGCTTCGACAGGCCTGAAATGATGTAGAATGTCGGGTCCCATTGCCACCAGCGGAAGCCCTGCCTGACGCTGTACTGATAGGCGTGGTGGTTGTTGTGCCAGCCCTCGCCCATGGTGATGACGGCCAGCCACCAGTTGTTGCGGCTTTCGTCGCCGGTGACGTAGTGGCGCTCGCCATGCACGTGAGCGAGCGAGTTGATGCAGAACGTGCCGTGATAGACGGCGACCGTCGACCAGAAGAAGCCGACGACGAGCCCGGGCCAGCCATCGATCGCGAAGCAGAGCAGGGCGAGGACGACCGCCGGCATGATCTCGAACCGGTGCAGCAGCCGCAGCTCGGGGAACTTCGTCAGGTCCTGCACGGTCGAGGCGTCGAACCGGTCATGCGCGCGCGCGAAGATCCAGCCGACATGCGAATAGGCGAAGGAGGTCAGCACGGGAGAGTGAACATCCTCCTCCGTGTCGGCATGGCGATGGTGATGCCGGTGTTTCGAGGCCCACCAGATCACGCTCTTTTGCGCCGTGCTCTGCGCCAGCAGCGCGAGGAGAAACTGGAAGAGGCGGCTGGTCCTGTAGGTCCGGTGCGAGAAATAGCGGTGGTAGCCGCCGGTGACGGCGAACATCCTGAGCCAGTAGAGCCCGAAGGCGAGCCACAGCGAGGTCGCGGTCACGCCACTCCAGATCGCGCCGAAACAGGCCAGATGCGCCAGCACGAAGGGAATGGCGGAGGGGTAGACGATGTCGCCATCGTCGTGCCGGGCGGCGCTGCTGCTGGTCAAGGAAGGCTCTCTTCGCATCTGGCGGCGGCGACCGTCTTCGAATCGAGGAAACAGGATGCGGCCGCGCCATGCAAGGCGTCCGCTCGCCGCATCGCGCGCCCGTCGCGCGATTTCGATCGCAACACACTCGCGTCATCGAAGCGTCACGCTAGAGTGGCTTGAAGGCGACAAGGAGACCAAGGTGGCCAGAACAGCGTCGGGAACGAGAGCCAAGCGCATGACGATCGAGATGGATGTCATTGCGGAAGCGGCGGCGGTGGACCCGGCGCAGCCGGGTCGGGACGACGACATCCGCCGGTCGCCGGCGCGGTTCATGAACCGGGAATTGTCCTGGCTCCAGTTCAACCGGCGCGTGATGGAGGAGGCGTCCAACACGAGCCATCCCCTGCTGGAGCAACTGCGCTTCCTGTCGATCTCGGCCGCCAATCTCGACGAGTTCTTCATGGTCCGCGTCTCGGGGCTGCGCGAACAGCTCAAGGCCGGCGTCGTCACCCGCAGCCAGGATGGCTTGACCCCGGCCGAACAGCTCGCCGAGCTCGGCGTCGCCGTCGCGGCCCTGACGCATGACCAGCAGGCGCGCTGGAATGGCCTCAAGGCCGATCTCGCCGCCAACCGGCTGCGTCTGATGGAGCCCGGCGATATCGGGCCGCAGGAGCTGGTCTGGCTGGAGGATCATTTCCTGCATTATCTCTTCCCGGTGCTGACGCCGCTGGCGATCGACCCGGCCCATCCCTTCCCCTTCATCCCCAATCTCGGCTTCACGCTGGCCCTGGCGCTGGAGCGCGTCAGCGACGGGCGCCAGCTCGACGCGCTGATCCGCGTGCCCGGCAAGATGGACCGCTTCATCGAGCTGCCCGATCTCGGCCGCGAGGGCGTGCATCGCTTCATCACGCTGGAGAACGCGGTCTCGCTGTTCATCGCCAAGCTCTTCCCGGGTTACGACGTCAAGGGCAGCGGCTCGTTCCGCGTCATCCGCGATTCCGATCTCGACATCGAGGAGGAGGCCGAGGATCTGGTGCGGGTCTTCGAGACGATGCTGAAGCAGCGTCGCCGCGGCGTCGTCATCAGGCTCGAGGTCAGCGCCGGCATGCCGGCGCATCTGCGCCGCCTGATCGTGCGCGAGCTCAAGGTCGACGCCGACGAGATCGTCTCCGTCGAGGGCATGATCGGACTGAACGAGCTGTCGCAACTCGTCGGGGTCGATCGTCCCGACCTGAAGTTCAAGCCCTACAACGCCCGCTTTCCGGAGCGCATTCGCGAGCATGGCGGCGACTGCTTCGCCGCGATCCGCCAGAAGGACCTGATCGTCCATCATCCCTATGAGAGCTTCGACGTCGTCGTGCAGTTCCTGCAGCAGGCGGCGCGCGACCCCAACGTCGTCGCGATCAAGCAGACGCTCTACCGCACCTCCTCGAATTCGCCGATCGTGCAGGCGCTGGCCGAGGCGGCCGAGGCCGGCAAGTCGGTCACGGCTTTGGTCGAGCTCAAGGCGCGCTTCGACGAGGAGGCCAATATCCGCTGGGCCAAGGATCTGGAGCGCGCCGGCGTCCAGGTCGTCTACGGCTTCATCGAGCTCAAGACCCACGCCAAGCTCTCGATGGTGGTGCGCCGCGAGGCCGGCCAGCTCGTCAGCTACTGCCATATCGCGACCGGCAACTACCATCCGATCACGGCGCGCATCTATACCGACGTCTCCTTCTTCACCGCCGACCCGGCGATGTCGCAGGACGTCGCCCGCGTCTTCAACTTCATCACCGGATATGCCGAGCCGGCCGAACTGGAGAAGATGGCGGTCTCGCCCTTCGGCCTCAAATCGCGGCTGCTTTCGGACATCGCCGAGGAGGTCGCGCATGTGAGGGCCGGCCGCAAGGGCGCGATCTGGGGCAAGTGCAACTCGCTGGTCGATCCCGAGATCATCGACGCGCTCTATGACGCCAGCCGGGCGGGGGTCGAGATCGACTTCGTGGTGCGCGGCATCTGCTGTCTTCGCCCCGGCGTGCCGGGTCTGTCGGAGAATATCCGCGTCAAGTCCATCGTCGGGCGCTTCCTCGAACATACCCGCGTCTATGCCTTCGGCGCGGGGCACGGCATGCCTTCGCCCAAGGCCAAGCTGTATATTTCCTCCGCCGACCTGATGCCGCGCAATCTCGACCGTCGCGTCGAGGCGCTGACCCCCATCCTGAATCCGACCGTCCACCAGCAAATGCTGGAACAGATCATGCTGGCGAACTTTCTCGACAACGAACAGAGCTGGACCATCTTGCCCGATGGCGGCTCTGCCCGCATTGTCCCGCCGCCCGGCGACGAGTCGTTCAACGCCCATAAATATTTCATGACGAACCCGAGCCTGTCAGGTCGTGGAAAATCTCTTTCGAACTCCAGCCCCCGCAGCCTCGCCAGACGCGGCGGCAAAAAGCGCGCCGATGAGGCCGGCAAGGCTTGACGCGGCGGCGGATACGCTGGCGATCGTCGATATCGGTTCGAATTCGGTTCGTCTCGTCGTCTATGAAATGCTGTCGCGCTCGCCGGCGCAGATCTTCAACGAGAAGGAGATGGCCGGACTCGGCCGGCAGGTCGCCACGACCGGGCGGCTCTCGGGCGAGGCGATGCGCAAGGCGCTCGGCGCGCTGCGGCGCTTCCGCATCCTGTGCGAGGCGATGCAGGTCGGCGCCATCCGGGTGATCGCGACGGCGGCCGCCCGCGACGCCGCCAACGGGCCGGAATTCCTCGCCCAGGCGCGCGAGGCGATCGGGCAGGACATCGAACTGATCTCCGGCAGCCGCGAAGCTCATCTCTCGGCGCTCGGCGTGATCTCGGGTTTCGCGGCGCCGCGCGGCGTGGTCGGCGACCTCGGCGGCGGCTCGCTCGAGCTGATTTCGGTCGAGGGCGACAGCGTCGGCGAGGGGATCAGCCTGCCGATCGGCGGGCTGGCGCTGATGGACCGCGCCAAGGGCTCGATCAAGATCGCCGAGAAGATCGTGCGCGATGCGCTCGACCACCATCCGCAGCTGGCGGCGATGCGCGGGCGCGACTTCTTCGCCGTCGGCGGCACCTGGCGGGCGCTGGCGACCCTGCATCAGCGCCAGTGTGGTTATCCGCTCAGCGTCATGCACGGCTATACGCTGCCGGCGCGGGATGTCGCGGATTTCGCCCGCCTCGTCGAGCGCGCCGACAGCGCCATGCTCGGCTCGATCGACGCCGTGTCCTCTGCCCGTCGGCCGCTGCTCGCCTATGGCGCGCTCGTGCTCGATCTGCTGATCAAGCGCGGTCATCCGCGCGCCGTCATCATTTCCGCGCATGGCGTGCGCGAGGGGCTACTGCATGATCAGCTCGCGCTCGACGAGCAGCGCAGCGATCCGCTGTTGCGCGCGGCTCAGCACTACAACCGCCTGCGCGCGCGCGACTGGCGCCACGCCGCCGACCTCGTCGCCTGGGTCGAGGCGCTGTTCGCCGGCGCCGGCGTGCCGGAGGACGACGCCGCCAGACGCCTGCAGCACATCGCCTGCCTGCTCTCGGATATCGGCTGGCGGGCGCATCCCGACTATCGCGGCGAGCAGAGCCTCAACGTCATCGCCCATGCGGCCTTCAGCGGCGTCGACCATCCCGGCCGCGCCTTTCTGGCGCTGACGGTGTTTCACCGCTACGCCGGACCGAAGGGGGAGAGTCTGGCGGCCGAGGGTCTGCGCCGGCTCCTGACGCCGCGCCTGATCGAGCGTTCGCAGGTGCTGGCGGCGGCTTTCCGCGTCGCCTATCTGCTCTCGGCCGGCATGCCGGGCATTCTGCCGCGCATCGGGCTGACCTGCGTCGACAGCCGCCTGGTGCTGCGCCTGCCCGACGATCTCGCGGCCCTGGCGAGCGATCGCGTCTCGGGCCGGCTGAAACAGCTCGCCCGCCTGCTCGGCCGCGAGCCCGAGATCGCGGCCGGGTGAGGGGAAACCCGTCATTCCGGGGCAGGCCGCAGGCCCGAGCCCGGAACCCATGAGCACATGTCTCGTCGATAACAGCACGCTCGGCGAGGCGCTTTCGGGGCTGCTCCGGTGCATATGGGTTCCGGGCTCTTCGCTGCCGCGAAGCCCCGGAATGACGCCTCAACCCGCCACGACGCGGCCCCTGACGATCCGGAGGCCGAGCTGACCGTTCTTCAGCGCCAGCGCCTTCTCTCCGAAGATATCGCGCCGCCAGCCCTTCAGCGCCGGCACGTCGGCCTCGTCGTCGGCGGCCACGGCCTCGAGATCGTCGCTCGAGGCGATGATCTTGGGCGCGACGCGCTCGGTGTCGGCGGTCGCCTTGAGCAGCACCTTGAGCAGGTCGAGCACCGCGCCGTTGGCGGCGCGCCCGCGCTCGCGCTCCAGCCGCGGCAGGCTCCGGGGGTCGAGCGCCAGTCCGCGTTCGACCGCCGCCAGCACCTCGGCCCCGGCGCGCGAGCGCTCGAAGCCGTTGGGCACGGAGCGCAGCTCCGCCAGCGCCTCGCTCGTGCGCGGCGCCCTTTGCACGATGTCCATCAGCGCGTCGTCCTTGAGCACGCGCTGGCGCGGCACGTCCCGCTGCTTGGCCTCGCTCTCGCGCCAGCCGGCTAGCTCCATCAGCAGCGCCAGCTCCTTCGGCTTCCTGATGCGCCCCTTCAGGCGTTGCCAGGCGTTCTCGGGCTGGACCTCGTAGGTGCCCGGCGAGTTCAGAACCGCCATCTCCTCCGCGACCCAGCTCTCGCGGCCGCTGGCGGCGAGATCGGCCGCGAGCGCCAGATAGATGTCGCGCAGATGCGTCACGTCGGATTCGGCATAGACCAGTTGCGCCTCGCTCAGCGGCCGGCGCGACCAGTCGGTGAAGCGCGAGGACTTGTCGATGCGCGCCTTTGCGAGATCGTTGGCGAGCTGCTCGTAGCCGACCGAATCGCCATAGCCGCAGACCATGGCCGCGACCTGCGTGTCGAACAGCGGAGCAGGGATCAGCCGGCCCAGAATCCAGACGATCTCGAGATCCTGCCGGGCCGCGTGAAAGACCTTGACGACGCCGCTGTCAGCCATGAGCGCCATGAAGGGCGCGAGGTCGAGCCCCGGCGCCAGCGGATCGACCAGCACGGCCTCGTCGGGCGAGGCCATCTGGATCAGGCACAGCTTCGGGAAATAGGTCGTCTCCCGCATGAACTCGGTGTCGACCGTGACGAAGGGATGCTGCGCGAGCCGCGAACAGGCGTCGGCGAGGGCGGAGGTGGTGGCGATCAGGTTCATGCGCGCGCAGTAGCCGAGTGCGCCGGGCGCGTCGAGTCGCCGGTCATGGTCCTCTTGCGAACTCTGGAACGTCGCCGCTGCGCATTGACGCAGATGGAGCCTCGGTCCAGTCTCGGTTGATCGTGTTGCAATACTGGAGGCCCAGTCAGATGCGTAAGACGATTGTGTCGATGCTTGCGGTCATGTCGGTCGCGGCCGCCAGCGAGGCCTCGGCGCAGAGCTTCCCCTTCAATCGCAATGTCACCCTGAAGGTGGGGCAGTCGATCGTTATGAAGGGCGTGCGCGGCGCCAGTTGCGGCCAGCCCCCCGGAGGCTGGCGAAGCGTCGCGGGGCAGTTGCCGCAGACGGCCATCGGCCGCTATTCGGACGGTGGCGTCGGCACGGTCGAGAGCAGTTTCTGCCGCGGCACGACTCCGGCGCGGGGCGTTCGCTTCACGGCGACGAAGCCGGGCAACGAAAGCCTCGTCATCTTCGGGGACCAGATTTCCGTCAACGTCCAATGAAGACGCCCGGTCGGCCGAAATCGGACGCGCCGGCTTGACAAGAGAAGGATGGGGGGAGACTGACGGGCTCGCTTTCCGAGACGGGCCACCAGATGCATCGCTACCGTTCCCACACCTGCGGCGCGCTGCGCGACGGCGACATCGGGGAGGCCGTCCGCCTTTCGGGCTGGTGCCACCGCATCCGCGATCATGGCGGCGTGCTCTTCATCGATCTGCGCGACCATTACGGCATGACCCAGGTCGTGATCGACCCGGACTCGCCTGCCTTAGCCGACGCCGAGATGCTGCGCTCGGAATGGGTCGTGCGCATCGACGGCAAGGTCAAGGCGCGCCTCGCCGGCACCGAGAACGCCAACCTGCCGACCGGCGCGGTCGAGGTCTTCGCCACCGCGATCGAGGTGCTCGGCCCCTCGGCCGAACTGCCGCTGCCGGTCTTCGGCGATCTCGACTATCCCGAGGACACGCGGCTGAAATACCGCTTCCTCGATCTGCGCCGCGAGAAGCTGCACGCCAACATCATGCTGCGCGCTAGGGTCATCGACTCGCTGCGCACCCGCATGAAGCAGTCCGGCTTCAACGAGTTCCAGACGCCGATCCTGACCGCCTCCTCGCCCGAGGGCGCGCGCGACTTCCTGGTGCCGAGCCGGCTACATCCCGGTAAGTTCTACGCGCTGCCGCAGGCCCCGCAGCAATACAAGCAGCTTCTGATGATGGCGGGCTTCGACCGCTATTTCCAGATCGCACCCTGTTTCCGCGACGAGGACCCGCGCGCCGACCGGCTGCCGGGCGAGTTCTACCAGCTCGACGTCGAGATGAGCTTCGTCGAGCAGGAGGACGTCTTCGCCGCGATGGAGCCGGTGATCGCCGGCGTCTTCGAGGAGTTCGGCGGCGGGAAGTCGGTCACGAAGAACTGGCCGCGCATCCCCTATGCCGAAGCGATCGCCAAATACGGCTCCGACAAGCCCGATTTGCGCAACCCGCTCGTCATGCAGGACGTCTCGGAGCATTTTCGCGGCTCGGGCTTCAAGGTCTTTTCCCGCATCCTCGAGGACGAGAAGAACCGCGTCTGGGCGATCCCCGCGCCGGGCGGCGGCAGCAGAGCCTTCTGCGACCGGATGAACTCCTGGGCGCAGGGCGAGGGTCAGCCGGGCCTTGGCTACCTGATGATCAGGGAGGATGGCGAAGGGCAGGGGCCGATCGCCAACAACATCGGGCCAGAGCGCGTTGCCGCGATCGTCGCCCAGATGGGCTTGAAGCCAGGCGACGCCTGCTTCTTCGCCGCCGGCAACCCCGACAAGTTCTACAAATTCGCCGGTGCGGCCCGCAACAAGGTCGGCTCCGAGCTCGGCCTGATCGACGAGAACGCGTTTGCTTTCGCCTGGATCGTCGATTTCCCGATGTACGAGTACGACGAGGACGAGAAGCGCGTCGATTTCTCGCACAACCCGTTCTCGATGCCGCAGGGCGGGCTGGAGTCGCTGAAGAACGACGATCCGCTGACGGTCAAGGCCTTCCAGTACGACATCGCCTGCAACGGCTACGAGCTCGCCTCCGGCGGCATCCGCAACCATCGCCCCGAAGCGATGGTCAAGGCCTTCGAGATCGCCGGCTACAGCGAGGAGACGGTGATCGAGCGCTTCGGCGGCATGTATCGCGCCTTTCAGTACGGCGCGCCGCCCCATGGCGGCATGGCCGCCGGCGTCGACCGCATCATCATGCTGCTGGCGGGCGCGACGAACCTGCGCGAGGTGGCGCTGTTCCCGATGAACCAGCAGGCGGTCGATCTGCTGATGGGCGCGCCGTCGGCGGCCTCGCCCAGGCAGTTGCGCGAGGCGCATCTGCGCATCAACGCTCCCGAGAAGAACGGCTGATCCATGCGAATTGTCGTGCTCGTCCGGCCGCTTGCGGTCGCCTGCCTTCTGGGCCTGCCGCTCGCGGCCTGCGTCTCCGGCCCGGCCAATCCCAGCGCCGCGCGCGCCGCCGAACTCGCGACCGTGATCTCGCGCGCCGGCGCCTGCGACGCCGGCGCGCCCGGCCGGCGCACCCTCGATCAGTTTCTCGCATCGGAACAGGCGCGCGGCGTCGATCCGGCGCAGATCGCCGGTGCGCGCTCGACCTATCTCACGGTCTCGGAAGCCGCCACGCTGAACGCCATCGCGCAGCCGAAGGCCTGCACGCCGCAGGAGCGCGCCGAACTGCGGGCGCGCATGGCCCGCATCCGCGCCGGCGCGTTCGACGGCGTCTGACCCCGGACGCGGCGTTGGCCCGAGCCGAGCCGGAGCGGCGCCGAATGGCGCTTGCATCGCACCCGACAGACCGGTCAGAACGCGACATGCCGGAAGCCTCACGCGCCACGAACCTGTCGACCCGGGTCACCGCCATCGTCGTGAGCTACGAATCGGCGGCGGTTCTGCCGGCCTGTCTCGCGGCGCTCGCGGCGGAAGGCGTACCGGCGATCGTCGTCGACAACGCCAGCACGGATGCATCCCGCGAGATCGCGCAGGCCCACGGCGCGCGGTTGATCGCCAACCCGCGCAACGAGGGCTATGGCCGCGCCAACAACCGGGGCGTCGCCGCCTGCGACACGCCCTTCGCACTGATCGTCAATCCGGATCTGGAGGTCGGGCCCGGCGCCGTTGCGGCGCTGCTGGCGGCGGCGCAGGCCTATCCGGATGCGGGCCTGCTGGCGCCGCGCATCGCCGAGCCGTCCGGCCGCGTCTTCATCCAGCCGCGCTCGCTGCTGTCGCCGCCCCATCTCAACCGGGCGCGCGAGGTCGTCGCGCCCGAGGGCGACGCCTGCCTGCCCTTCCTGTCCGGCGCCTGCCTGCTGGTCCGCCGGGGCGCTTTCGCGGAGATCGGCGGCTTCGATCCCGAAATCTTCCTGTTCTACGAGGATGACGATCTGTGCCGCCGGATGCGCGAGGCCGGCCACGCCCTCGTCCACGTCCATGCGGCGCGGGCCGCCCATGCGCGCGGGCGCTCCAGCAGGCCCAGCCTGAAGCGGCGCTTCAATGCGCGCTGGCACCTTGCATGGTCGCATGCCTATGTGGCGGCGAAATACGGCCTGCCGGAGACATCGCTCGTGTCTATTCTGAACAATGCCATCAAAACAGTTGCTTACGGACTGATCTTGAATCGGGCGAAGATGGCGGCCCATGCCGGTTCGGTCGCGGGGGCGCTGGCCTGGCGCGGCGGCGGGCGCGCCCTGTCCCGGCAGATGCTGGACGGCGAGCCATGACGAGGCCGGCGGGACCCCCGCAGGGCGACACGGTCGCGGCCGCGCTCGACGCGCCGCACAACCATTTCGGCCTGATCCGCCTGCTGCTGGCGCTTGCCGTCGTCGTCTCGCACGCGTTCAGCGTCTCCAGCGGCGAGATCGCCGACGAGCCTCTCACCGGCCTGACCGGCTTCACGCTCGGCGAGCACGGCGTGAACGGCTTCTTCGCCATCTCGGGCTTCCTCGTCACCATGAGCTACGAGCGCCGCGGCTGGCGCGATTACGTGGCGGCCCGCGCGCTTCGCATCGCGCCGGGGCTGATCGCCGCGACGCTGGTGGTCTCGCTCGGGCTCGGCGCGGCAATGTCCCGGCTCGATGCGTCGGCCTATTTCGCCGAGCCGCGCCTGTGGAGCTTCATCTGGAACACGCTGACCAGCTTCAAGAGCGCCGCCGCCCTGCCGGGCGTGTTCGCGTCCAATCCGCTGGCGTTCCCGATGGGCACGGTCTGGACGCTGAAATACGAGGTGATCTGCTATGCCGGCGTGCTCGGCGTCGGCCTTGCCGGGCTGCTGGGGCGGCGCGAGCTGTGCCTGGCGGCAGGCGTGGCGCTGACCCTTGCGGTCGTCGTTCGCGAGATCGCCGCCCCCGACGGCGCCAAGGGCGTCGAGACCGCGCTGCGGCTGCCGCTGATCTTCCTGGCGGGCGGCCTCGCCTATCTCTGGCGCTGGCATGTGCGGCTGTCCCTGCCTGGCCTCGCGCTCGCCTTACTGGTCGTGGCGCTGCTGTCGCCGACCCCGCTCTACAAGGCGGCGCTCTATCTCGTGACGGCCTGGGGCGTGCTCGTGCTGGCGCTCTCCCCACGGCTGACCGGCTGGCGCAGCGAACCTCCCGCCGATCTCTCCTATGGCGTCTATCTCTACGGCTGGCCCGTTCAGCAGACGCTCGTCGCGCTGCTGCCGGGCGCCGGCGCGCTCGTCCTGCTGGCGCCGGCGCTGGCGCTGACGGTGATGGTCGCGGCGCTGTCCTGGCATTTCGTGGAGGCGCCGGCGCTGAAGCTCAAGCGCCGCCTGCTCGCCGCGCCCGCAGGCGGGTGATCAGCCCGGCGGTCCCGTCCGACATCAGCAGCGGGGCCAGCGCCGCGACCTCGCTCTCCGGCAGGTCCCACCAGCGCGTGGCCAGCAGCGCCGCGATCGTCTCGTCGGGCAGGCGCTTTCGCACGAGCCGCGCCGGATTTCCGGCGACGATCGCATAGGGCTCGACATCCCGCGTCACCACCGCGCGCGCCGCCACGACGGCGCCGTGGCCGATCGTGACCCCCGAGAGGATCAGGGCCTGCGATCCCAGCCAGACGTCGTGACCGACCGCGACGTCGCCGCGCGTGCTGTGGAAACCATGTAGGCCGGCCGTCGTCGGCCACAGCCCCGGCAGCGCGGGAAACGGATAGGTCGTCGCCCAGTCGGTGCGGTGATTGCCGCCGAGCAGGATCTCGACCCCGTCGGCGATCGAGCCGTAACGCCCGATCGACAGCCGCGCGCCGCTGTCCGGGAAGCGCACCTTCGGCCTGCCATAGGTGTAGCGCCCGGCCACGATCTGCCCGGGCCGCCGGGCGATCAGCGCGGCCAGCCAGATCCGGGTCTCGTTGTCGGGGTTGATGCGCCTGCGCAGCAGCCCGCGCGGCGCCGGAGGCAACCCCGCCCACCAGGCGACGAGCCGCGACGGCCGCCAGTTCTCGTCCTCCGGCGCCAGAACGCCGTCGCCGTCATTCCGCATTGGCCTTGATGTCGATCTTGTCGAAGATCTCGATCGGCGAGCCGAGCGCGATGACATCGGCGAGCCCCAGCCCGCTGGCCGATCTGGCGCTGGCCTCGACCGAGAGCGAGCCCGGCTTCGCCGCGAAACGAGAGATCGCCGCCGTCAGCGTCTTGGCGGCGTCCGATGGCCCCAGGATCGCCGAGAGGCCGAGGCTGGCGATCATCGCGTATTCGCGCCGCACGTCCTCGACCTGCCTGCGCGCCTTGCGCGCCTGGTTTTCGATGAGCTTCTCGGCGAGGCCCTGATTCACCAGCTTGGCCTGCACGTTGCGCACCGTCGCGCCGAGCGCGGCCACCTGGGCCAAAGCCAGGTCGCTGGCGAACAGGTCTCTGGTGACGTTGCCGAGCGTGCCGGACGCCTCGAAGCGGCCCATGCCGGCGCCGGCGAGCGAAAGCGCCTGCACGGCGATCTCCTCGCGGGCCGCGTTCCAGGCGAGTTCGAGTTTCGCCGAGACGTCGACCATGCGATAGCCCATCGCGATCATGTCGCGGGCGGCGGGATTGCCCGTGCCCTCCGTCACCGGGGCGACGAGGTTGTCGATGGCGAGCGCGATGCTGGTGGGCACGCCGTTGAGCTGTTCCGGCACGCTCAGCGTCAGGCCGCCGAGCCCGATGCGCAACGGCGGCGGCGCGGGCTGGCCCGGCCGCCCCTTCTGCGGCGCATCGACCGACAGGCCGACCATCTGGACGACGCCGAGCTTGGGAATGAACTTGCGCCAGTCCAGCGTGTCGAGGTCGGGCTCGGGACCGGTGAGCAACGCCTTGATCTCGCCGATCACGGAGCCCAGCGCGAAGCCGTGATAGCTCAGCGACTGCATGACGCCCCTGGCTCCGCCGCCGGCGAACTCGAGGCCTTCCATCGCGAAGCCGGATTTGGCCGGCGCGTCCTCGCCATAGGCCATGCGCGCGATCCGCATCTCGATCGCGACGGGCGGCTCGCCGGGCTCGGGCGGCGCGGTGACGTTCATCGCCACGTCGGCGACCTGGCCGCTGCCGATCTCCACCGATTCGAACAGGGAGAGCAGCGCGACGCCCATGCGCTTGTCGTCGGCGCTCTGCTCCGGCGTCCGCTGCGCGGCCGCTCCGCCGCCGGCCCGCTCCGCCTTGTCCGACAGCGCCACGATCCGCGACAGAATCTCGCCGAGCGGTTCCGGGCCGACCTTCGCCGCCATGCCGCGCCCGCTCGACTTGCCGACCGAGATGCGGCCCGCGGCGCCGAGATCGAGCGTGTAGCCATCCTGTTCGAAGCGCGCGAACAGCGGCTTCGACGTCTCCGGGACACCGGGCCGGGCGCGCTCGCCGACCACCCGGGCGATGTGCTTCAGGTCCAGCCCCTCCAGGCCGGTGCGCAGGATCGCGCCGCTCATCGGGCCAGTCTGCGCGCCGGTCACGGTGATCGCGCCGCTGGCGGCCTCGCCGCGGCCGATCACGCCCTCGCGGACGGCCGTGAATCTGACGTCGCGATAGGTGGTGACCTGCTTCTGCGGGCCGTAAGCCTGCTCGATCACCAGTTCCGGCGCGCTGATCTCGTCGGCGCTGAGCCGTCCCATGCGGGCGGCCGCGCTCTCGCCGGCGCCGCTGCCGAACAGCGAGAGGAAGGCCTCGCGCCCGAGCGGCGATCCCTTCACGGCGATCCGTGGCGCCGCGATCACGACGCCACCGAGGTCCAGCCTGACGTCCGGGATCTCGAAATCGGCCGCCGCGCCGGGGTCTGGGGAGATCAGGCCGACCACCGCAGCCGCGAAGGCGAACCGGATCAGTCGGCGACGGGTCGAACCGGTCA
>JAKFWE010000169.1 GCA_021732895.1 Allobosea sp.
CGTCATGACAACCTCCCTCGCTTGTTCTCGTTGCTCTCGGCAACGAGAACAAGCGAGGGAGGTTGTCATGACGGATCAATCACGCCGACAGGTTCTGATCCTGGCTGGCGCTGCGGCGACGACGGCTGCGCTGGGCGCGAGCGCGCTGGCGCAAACGCCGCTCGCTCCCGGCGAGAAGTTCGATCTCGTGATCAAGGGCGGCGAGGTCATCGACCCGAGCCAGTCGCTGCGGGGGCGCAGGGATATCGGCCTTCGCTACGGCAAGGTCGCCGCGCTGGAGACCGAGATCGCGGCCGATCGCGGCAATCGCGTGCTGGACGTCTCGGGCAAGCTGGTGACGCCGGGCCTGATCGACCTGCACTCCCACGTTTATCCCTACGCTTCGGCCATCGGCATACCGGCGGACGAACTCGTCGCCCATCAGGGCACCACGACCTGCGTCTCCGCCGGCGACGCCGGCGCCAACAACCTCGCGGGCTTTCGCCGCTTCGTGATGGCGCAGAGCCGGACCAGACTCTACGCCTTCGTCCATATCGCCAATGCCGGGCTAGCCGGCTTCCCGGTTCCCGAGCTCTATAACATCGACTACGCCCAGGTGGAGGCGTGCGCCAAGGCCGTCGCCGAGAACGCTGATTTCGTGCTCGGCGTGAAGGTCCGGATGTCGGACAACGTCATCGCCAGGCACGGCATCGAGCCGCTGCGGCGGGCGATCGCGGCGTGCGAGGCGTCCGGAATCAACGCCAAGATCATGTGCCATATCGGCGGGGTCGAGACGCCGGAGCTGATGTCGACGATCCTGGATCTGCTGCGCGCCGGCGACGTCCTGACCCACGCCTATTCGGGTGCGCCCAATATTGCCGGCCGCTTCACCAACATCGTGCAGGAGGGCAGGCTGCTGCCGGCCGCGCTCGCGGCCAAGGCGCGCGGCGTGGTCTTCGATGTCGGGCATGGCGGCGGCAGCTTCGACTTCACGGTCTGCGAGGCCGCGATCCAGCAGGGCTGCCCGCCCGATACCATCTCGTCGGACATCCATACGTTCTCCGCCAACTCGCCGGGCCGCCCGTATCTGACCTGGGTGATGAGCAAATTCCTGACGCTCGGCTTCACGCTGGATCAGGTCGTCGCCATGGCGACGGCCGCGCCGGCCCGGGTGATCGACCGCGCGGTAAAGCACGGGACGCTCCAGGTCGGAGCGCCGGCCGATGTCAGCGTGCTCGAACTGATCGAGGGACCGGTCAGTTTCGTCGACACCCGGAACAACACGCGACAGGGTCAGGCCTTTCTCAGGCCGTTCCAGACCGTTTCGGCGGGCGTCGTCTTCGGAAGACCGTATCAGGCGCCGTTCGCCACGCGCTGAAGTCTGGGGGCCTTCACCTGTCGATCAGCGCGAATGCATCGACATCGACCAGCCCCTTGTCGGTGATCTTCAGGTGGGGGATCACCGGCAGGGTCAGGAATGCGACCTGCAGGAACGGTTCGGCCAGCGTGACTCCGAGCGCCTTCGCCGCCGCGCGCAGGCCTTCCAGCCCGTGCCGCACGGTCTCGAAGGACTGGTCGCTCATCAGGCCGGCCACAGGCAGCGCCAGCTCGGCCGTCACCTCGCCTTCCTCGGCGACCGCGAACCCGCCGCCGATCGCGATCAGCCGGTTGGCGGCGGCCGCCATCGACGCCTCGTCGACGCCGACGACGCAGAGATTGTGGCTGTCATGGCCGACCGAGGAGGCGATCGCGCCGCGTCGCATGCCGAAACCGTGGACGAAGCCGGAGGAGATGCCGCCTGTCCTGCCATGCCGCTCGATCACGGTGACCCTGACCGCATCCTGCGCCAGATCGGGCAGGGCCCGGCCGTCCCGGGACGGCAGCGTCATCGCCAGCCGCTCCGTGATGATCCGGCCCGGCACGACGCCGATCACCGGCGTCTGCCCCTCCCGGGCCGCGACGGCGAAATCGCCGGCCGTCAGCTCTCGACTCTTCACGCTCCGCAGCCCGACCGGCGCGACCGCCGCCCGATCGGAGAAGAGCAGGTCGTCCACCAGCCGCCCGCCGGCGAACACATGCCTGACCCGGCAGGCCGCGAGATCCTCCAGCAGCACCACGTCGGCGCGCTTGCCCGGTCCGATGAAGCCGCGGTCGAACAGCCCGAAATTCCGCGCCGCCGACAGCGTCGCCACCCGGTAGGTCGCCAGCACATCGGCGCCGTTTGCGATGGCGGTGCGGATCATGAAATCGAGATGGCCTTCCTCTGCGATGTCGAGCGGGTTGCGGTCATCGGTGCAGAAGGCGAGGAAGGGCGCCGCGTCGCGCGTGATCAGCGGGATCAGCGCATGCAAATCCTTCGATACCGAACCTTCGCGGATCAGGATCGCCATGCCCTTGGCGAGCTTCTCGCGCGCCTCGTCGATCGCCGTGGTCTCGTGGTCGGTGCGGATTCCGGCGGCGAGATAGCCGTTCAGGTCGTGTCCGCGCACCAGCGGCGCGTGACCGTCGATATGGCGGTGGGCGAAGGCTGCGAGCTTGGCGAGGCAGCCCGGATCGCGCGCCAGCAGCCCGGGAAAGTTCATGAACTCGGCGAGCCCGATGACCTTGGGATGGTCCATGAAGGGCGTCAGCTCGGCGGCGTCGAGCCGCGCCCCGGCCGTCTCCAGATGCGTGGCCGGCACGCAGCTCGACACCTGCACGCGCAGGTCCATGCGCATCGCCTCGGCGCAATCGAGAAAATACCGGATGCCTTCCGCGCCGAGCACGTTGGCGATCTCGTGCGGATCGCAGATCGCGGTGGTGACGCCATGGGGCAGGACGCAGCGCTCGAACTCCAGCGGCGTGACCAGCGAGGATTCGACATGCAGATGCGTGTCGATGAAGCCCGGAACCGCGATCAGCCCGGCGGCGTCGAACTCGGCCCTGCCCTCGTAGCGGCCAAGCGTGCCGACGATCGTGTCGCCGCAGAGCGCGATGTCGGTCTGCGTCAGCGCGCCGGTGACGAGGTCGAGCAACCGCGCGCCCCGGATCACGAGATCGGCCGGCTCGTCGCCGCGGCCCTGTGCGATCCGGCGGGACAGGGCGGCGGCTGTGGCGCGGGGGGCATCGGTCATGGCTGATTCCGTTGCGTTTCTCTGCATTCGAGCCTGCACGCGACACGGATGGTTGTCACTTGGTCGATCGCGCCTGCCGTCCTAGGTTTCGAGGAAGGAAACCTGCTGCCTGTCCGGAGCCTTCGATGAAACTGACCTGGTTTGGCCATTCCGCCTTTCGCCTCGATCTTGCCGGAGCGTCGCTGCTGATCGATCCCTTCTTCACCGGCAACCCCTCCTTCGATGGCGATGTCGCCGCGGCCTCGACAGGCGTCAGCCACATCGTCGTCACCCACGGCCATGGCGACCATATCGGCGACGCGCTCGCCATCGCCGAGGCCACCGGTGCAACGGTCGTGACGAACTACGACCTGTGCATGTATCTCGCCTCGAAGGGGCTCAAGAAATTCGAGCCGATGAACACCGGCGGCACTGTCGATTGCGGCGTGTTCAGCGTCAGCCTCGTCAGGGCGGACCATTCGGCGGCTCTGGTGGAGATCGCCGTCAGCTTTCCGCTTGGCAGCGCCAACGGGGCGATCATCAAGGCCAGAGGAGAAAAGACGCTCTGGCACATGGGCGATACCGACATCTTCTCCGACATGGCGCTGATCAGCGAGATGCATGGCGTCGAGACCTGCATCTGCCCTATTGGCGACCGTTTCACCATGGGCGGAAAGACCGCCGCGTTGGCGATGACGCGCTTCGTCCGGCCGAAGATCGCGATTCCCTGCCATTTCGGCACCTTCCCGATCATCGACCAGAACGCGGACGCCTTCGTCGCGGCGCTGAAGGGCTCGGATGTGAAGGCGCTGCTGCCGAAGACGGGCGAAGCGGTCGAAATCTGATCGCCGGTCGCTGCTGACTTGCGAATGCGCCCGCGCTATAGCGCGGGCAATTCAGTTTCAAGGAGCCCGCCATGTCGGTCGATCTCGCCACCGTCAAACGCGTCGCGCATCTGGCGCGCATCGCCGTTCCGGAGGCCGACCTGCCGAAGCTGCAAGGCGAGCTCAACGCCATTCTCGGCTTCGTCGAACAATTGAACGAGGTCGATGTCGCCGGTATCGAGCCGATGACCTCGGTGACGCCGATGGCGATGAAGCAGCGAGAGGACGTCGTGACCGACGGCGGGATGGCGGCCGAGGTGGTCGCCAATGCGCCGGCCTCGGAAGACAATTACTTCATGGTGCCCAAGGTGATCGAATAAGACGCGCCGTCTCTTGGCGCTCGCCGTCCTTGCGAGCGCAGCGAAGCAATCCAGCGCCTCGCTCCATGCCCTCCTGGATTGCTTCGTCGCCCCGCTCCTCGCAATGACGGGCGATGCTTTGACCGCCCAGACAACCACCGGATCCCCATCGTGACCGACCTGACCAGCCTGACGCTCACCGAAGCCCGCGACGGCCTAAAGGCCAGGGCCTTTTCGGCGACCGAGCTGACCAACGCCCATATCGCCGCGATCGAGCAGGCGCGGGCGCTCAACGCCTATGTGCTGGAAACGCCCGAGCACGCGCTGAAACAGGCCGCGGCCTCCGACGCGAAGCTGGCCAAGGGCGAGGGCGGCCCGCTGGAAGGCCTGCCGCTCGGCATCAAGGACCTGTTCGCGACGAAGGGCGTGCGCACGACCGCCTGCTCCAAGATCCTCGGCAATTTCGTGCCGCCGTATGAATCGACCGTGTCGGGGCAGCTCTGGCGCGACGGCGCGGTCATGCTCGGCAAGCTCAACAACGACGAATTCGCCATGGGCTCGTCGAACGAGACGAGCGCCTTCGGCGCCGTCGTCAATCCATGGCGCAGGGCCGGCTCGAATGTCGGGACCGGCGGCGCGGGCGCGGTCGAGGGCGCGCATCTCGTGCCCGGCGGCTCGTCGGGCGGTTCGGCCTCGGCGGTCGCCGCCGGCCTCTGCCTCGCCGCGACCGCGACCGACACCGGCGGCTCGATCCGCCAGCCGGCGGCCTTCACGGGCGCGGTCGGCATCAAGCCGACCTATGGCCGCTGCTCGCGCTGGGGCATCGTCGCCTTCGCCTCCTCGCTCGATCAGGCAGGTCCGATCGCCAAGACGGTGCGCGACGCCGCCGTGATGCTGCGCTCGATGGCCGGGCATGATGCGAAGGACGCCACATCGGCCGACAGGGCTGTGCCGGATTACGAGAAGGCCGTCGGCCGCTCGGTGAGGGGCATGAAGATCGGCATCCCCAGGGAATATCGGCTCGACGGCATGTCGCCCGAGATCGAGGCGCTCTGGCGGCAGGGCGTCGCCTGGCTGAAGGGCGCCGGCGCCGAGATGATCGACATCTCGCTGCCGCACACGAAATACGCGTTGCCGGCCTACTACATCGTCGCGCCGGCCGAGGCCTCCTCCAACCTCGCCCGTTACGACGGGGTTCGCTACGGCCTGCGCGAGCCGGGCCGCGACATCGTCGACATGTACGAGAAGACCCGCGCCGAAGGCTTCGGCGCCGAGGTCAAGCGCCGCATCATGATCGGCGCCTATGTGCTCTCGGCCGGCTATTACGACGCCTATTACCTGCGCGCCCAGAAAGTGCGCACGTTGATCAAGCGCGATTTCGACGAGGCTTATGCCGCCGGCATAGACGCGGTGCTGACGCCCGCGACGCCGTCGGCCGCCTTCGGCATCGGCGAGAAGGGCGCGGCCGATCCGGTCGAGATGTATCTCAACGACATCTTCACGGTGACGGTGAACATGGCCGGCCTGCCCGGGATCGCCGTGCCGGCGGGACTGGACGGGCAGGGCCTTCCGCTCGGCCTGCAACTGATCGGCCGGCCCTTCGACGAGGAGACGGTGTTCTCGCTCGGCGAGGTGATCGAGCAGGCGGCCGGGCGCTTCACGGTCGGGGAGAAGTGGTGGTGATTCCTTCTCCCCTCCGGGGGAGAAGGTGGGGCGGCGTAGCCGGGTCGGATGAGGGAAGGATCGCGCCAGCGGCCCGTTGTAGTTTGGTCCGGCGCTGGCCTCATCCGTCAGCGCTGCGCGCTGCCACCTTCTCCCCCGAGGGGAGAAGAAAAAGCCCTCAGTGCGCCGGTTCTGCTTCTGTAGCCGTCTCCGCCTTCTTCTTCTCGAACAGCCCGGCGAGCCAGCGCACCACGACATAGAAGACCGGCGTGAAGATCAGGCCGAACAGCGTCACGCCGATCATGCCGGAGAACACCGCGATGCCGAGCGACTGGCGCATTTCCGCCCCGGCCCCGGTCGCGATCGCCAGCGGCAGAACGCCGAGGATGAAGGCGAGCGAGGTCATCAGGATCGGCCGCAGCCGCGTCCTGGCCGCCGCGATCGCGGCGTCGCGTCGGCTCATCCCCTCATCCTCGGCCTGGCGCGCGAACTCGACGATCAGGATCGCGTTCTTCGCCGCCAGGCCGACGAGCACGACGAGCCCGATATCGACGAGGACGTTGCGGTCGAGCCCCTGCTGCCCGACGCCGAGCATCGCCGCGAGGATGCACATCGGCACGATCAGGATCACCGCGAGAGGCAGGAGCCAGCTCTCGTAGAGCGCCGCCAGCAGCAGGAACACGAAGACGACGGCGAGGCCGAAGGCGATCGAGGCCGTGTTGCCGGCGAGCTTCTCCTGCAGCGCGATCTCGGTCCACTCGAAGCCGAATCCGGCCGGCAGCCGCTCCTGCGTCAGCTTCTCGACCGCGGCGATGCCTTGCCCGGTCGAATAGCCGCGCGCCATGGAAAGCTGCACTTCGGCCGCCGGGTAGAGATTGTAGCGCGGCACGCGATAGGCGCCGGTGGTGTCGGAGAAGGTGGCGACCGAGCCGATTGGCACCATGTCGCCCTCGGTGTTGCGGGTCTTCAGGTTGGCGACGTCGCGCAGGTCGAGGCGGAACGGGTTGTCGGCCTGCGCCGTAACCCGGTAGGTGCGCCCGAGAATGTTGAAGTCGTTGATATAGGCCGAGCCCATGTAGACGGAGAGCGTCTCGAAGACGCGCGTGATCGGCACGCCCAGCATCTCGGCCTTGGTGCGGTCGATGTCGGCAAAGACCTGCGGCGTCTTGGTCGAGAACAGGGTGAAGGGCTGCTGGATGCCGGGAATCTGCGCGGCCGAGCCGGCGATCGTCCAGGTCGCGCCCTCCAGCGCCGCGAGACCCCGCCCGCCGCGATCCTGGACATAACCCTTCAGGCCGCCGCCGGTGCCGATGCCGGGAACGGCCGGCGGCTCGATCACCAGCGCGAAGGCCTCGCTGATGGCGAACATCTGCTGGCGCAGATCGGCGATGATGCCCTGATTGGTCAGGCCCTCCTTCGCCCGCTCCTTGAAATCCTTGGTCCGGACGAAGACGACGCCGCCATTGGGCGCGATGGTGAAGGTCGCGCCGTCGAGCCCGGCGAACGCCACGGCGTCGGCGACGCCGGGCCGCGACAGCAGCACGTCGGTCGCCTTGCGGATCACCGCGTCCGTGCGGTCGAGCGAGGCGCCGGGCGGCAGCTGGAAGGCGACGATGTAGTAGCCCCGGTCGAGTTGCGGGATCAGCCCCGTCGGCGTCGCTCCCAGACGATGGACCGCCAGTCCGATCAGTCCGCCATAGATGATCAGCATGATCACGCTGAAACGGATCAGCCGCGAGGTCACGGCCCCGTAGGATCGCGAGAGCCAGTCGAAAGCCTTGTTGAAATATTTGAAGAACCAGCGCATCGGCGCCCCCAGCGCCGCGAAGAAGCCCTTCGGCGGCTCGTGGCTGTGCGGCTTGAGCAGGATCGCCGACATCGCCGGCGACAGCGTCAGCGAGACGAAGGCCGAGATCGCCGTCGAGGCCGCGATCGTCACCGCGAACTGCTGGTAGAACGCGCCCTGGAGGCCGGTGATGAAGGCCGTCGGGATGAAGACGGCGCAAAGCACCAGCGCGATCGCGACAAGCGCGCCGCCGACCTCGTCCATCGTCTTGTGGGCGGCTTCCTTCGGCGACATGCCCTGCGCCAGGTAGCGCTCGACGTTCTCGACCACGACGATCGCGTCGTCGACGACGATGCCGATGGCGAGCACCAGCGCCAGCAGCGAGATGGTGTTGAAGGAGATGCCGACCGCGCTCATCACCAGGAAGGTGCCGACCAGCGAGACCGGGATCGCCACGATCGGGATGATCGCGGCGCGCCAGGTCTGCAGGAACAGGATCACCACCAGCACCACGAGCGCGACCGCCTCGAACAGCGTCGTCACCACCGCGTTCACCGATGCGCCGATGAACTCCGTGGGGTTGTAGACGATGCGGTACTCGATGCCGGAGGGAAAATCCTTCTTCAGCGTGTCCATCGTCGCGATGATCGAGGAGGCCGTCGCCAGCGCGTTCGAGCCGGGGCGCTGGAACACGCCGATGGCGACCGCGTCCTTGTTGTTGAGATAGGCGTTGGTCGTGTAGTCCTGCGAGCCGAGTTCGACCCGCGCGATGTCGCGGATGCGGATCGTGCCGCCATCGGCGTCGGCGCGCACGACGATGTTGTTGAACTCGTTGACGTCGGTCAGGCGGCCGAGCGTGTTGACGGAGAGCTGGAACGCCCCGTCGGACTTCGCGGGAGGCTGGTTGATCGCGCCCGCCGCGACCTGCACGTTGGCGGCCCGCAGCGCCGCGACGACATCGCCGGCGGACAGCCCGCGCGACGCCGTCTTGGCGGGGTCGAGCCAGATCCGCATGGAATAGTCGCGCGCGCCGAAAACCTGCACGTTGCCGACGCCGTCGATGCGGGTGAGCACGTCCTTGACGTAGAGCGTGGCGTAGTTGGAGACGTATTGCGCGTCGCGCGTGCCGTCGGGCGACAGCATGTTGACGACCATCATCAGGTCGGGCGAGGCCTTGCGCGTCTGGATGCCGAAGGAGCGCACCTCCTGCGGCAGCCGCGGTTCCGCCGCCGATACGCGGTTCTGCACCAGGACCTGGGCCTGATCGACATTTGTGCCGGCCTTGAAGACGACGTTGATCGTCACCCGCCCGTCGCCGGTCGACTGCGAGGTGATGTAGAGCATGTCGTCGACGCCGTTCACCTCCTGCTCGATCGGCGTGGCGACCGTGGCGGCGACGACCTCGGCCGAGGCGCCCGGATAGGTCGCGGTGATCGAGACGGTCGGCGGCGCGATCTCCGGATACTCGGAGATCGGCAGGGAGCGCTGCGCGATGGCGCCGGCGATCGTCAGCAGCACCGAGAGAACGGTGGCGAAGATCGGCCTGTCGATGAAGAAATGGGCGAAACGGAACATGGTGTGATCCTGGCCGTGGGGCAGGGCGGCGGAGCTGGTTCTCCGCCAATGGAACTGGCGGCGCCGGCGCTCAGTTGGTCGCGGCCGGCTTGATCTCGCCCGGCTGCGGGGTCACCGTCGCACCCGGCCGCACCATCGGATTGGCCAGCCCGCCGATGATGACCCTGTCGCCGGCCGCCAGGCCGCTGGTGACGACGCGCAGGCCTTCGCTGATCTGGCCCAGCACCACCGGCTTGGGCACGACCTTGTTTTCGGGCCCGACCGTCAGCACGAGCTTGTTGGCCTGATCGGAGACGATGACCGAGTCGGGCACGAGCAGCGCATCGACCTCGCCGGCGTAGAGCCGCAGTCGCCCGAACGTGCCCGGCGTCAGGAACTGGTCGGCGTTGGCGAAGACCGCGCGGCCGCGGATCGTGCCGGAACGGGCGTTCAGCGCGTTGTCGACGAAGTTCATCTGTCCCTCGCGCCTCCACTCGCGCTCGTCGGCGAGGCGCACGAGGGTCGGCGTGCCGTTGTCGCGCGACGAGGCCCGCACCTTTTCCGCCGCGAGCCGCGAATAGCGCAGGTAGTCGGCCTCGGAGGCGTCGAAGCTGAAATAGATCGGATCGCTCGCGACGATCGTCGTCAGCAGCGTGGCGCCGGTCTGTCCGCCTGCGATCAGATTGCCGGGATCGACGCGCCGGTTCGAGATGCGGCCGGCCAGCGGCGCGCGAACCTGCGACCACTCGAGGTTGAGCTCGGCGGTCTTCAGGTTGGCCTGCGCGCCCTGCTGCTGGCCGAGCGCGCTGTTGAGGTTGGCGCGGCGCTGGTCGATGTCGCGGGCGGTGATCGTGCGGTTCTGGGTCAGGGCCTCGGCGCGCTCGACCTCGTTCTGGGTCAGGTCGACCTGCGCCTTGGCGCGGACGACCTCGGCGCGGGCCGCGTCGACCGCCAACTGATAGGGTCTGGGATCGATGGTGAAGAGCAGGTCGCCCGTCTTGACGATCTGGCCGTCGCGGAAATGCACCGAGTCGAGGAAGCCGGAAACGCGCGCCCTGACCTCGACCTGTTCGCTCGCCTCGAACCGGCCGGTGAACTCGTCCCAGTTGGTGACGCGCTTGGCGAGCGGGGCCGAAACCTGGACGGGCGGGGCCGGCGGCGCGCCCTGCGCCAGGGCCGGAACGGCGGTGGCGCAGGCCGTCAGGCCAAGCACGAGAGACAGGATCGAGCGTGCGCTGGCGGTCGGACGGAAAACGGGCATCAGAAAACTCCAGGCGGGCGAGGCGGCGCAACCACTGCGGGTTTCCGACCCGCGCAACAAGATAATGCCGCTGACGATTGTCAAGATCCATCACTCGACAGGCCAGCGTGTTCGCGGTCAATAGGCAACTTTGCGGCCAAGGGGTGACAGCATGGCAACAGCCGCTTGCCGCCCGGGCGCCGAAATCGTAACCGTCGCACGAATGTTTCGAGCTGGAAGTCGAAGATCATGCATGTCCATCCCCGCCCCGTCGATCCCAGGAAGCTGTTCAAGGGCGCGACCGGCGACTGGGAGGTGGTGATCGGCCTCGAAATTCACGCGCAGGTCACCTCCAACGCCAAGCTGTTCTCCGGCGCCTCGACGGCCTTCGGCGCCGAACCCAACTCCCATGTCAGCCTCGTCGACGCCGCGATGCCCGGCATGCTGCCGGTGATCAACGCCGAATGCGTGCGACAGGCGGTGCGCACCGGGCTCGGGCTGAACGCGGCGATCAACAAGCGCTCGGTCTTCGACCGGAAGAACTATTTCTATCCCGATCTTCCGCAGGGTTACCAGATCAGCCAGTACAAGAACCCGATCGTCGGCGAAGGCGAGATCGTCGTCGATCTTTCGCCGACCGAGCAGATCACCGTGGGCATCGAGCGGCTGCATCTCGAGCAGGACGCCGGCAAGTCGATGCACGACCAGCATCCGACCATGTCCTTCGTCGATCTCAACCGCTCCGGCGTCGCACTGATGGAGATCGTCTCCAGGCCCGATCTGCGCTCGGCCGACGAGGCGCGCGCCTATGTCACGAAACTCCGCACCATCCTGCGCTATCTCGGCTCCTGCGACGGCGACATGGAGAAGGGCAACCTGCGCGCCGACGTCAACGTCTCCGTCCGCCGGCCGGGCGAGGGGCTTGGCACGCGCTGCGAGATCAAGAACGTCAACTCGATCCGCTTCATCGGCCAGGCGATCGAGGTCGAGGCCCGCCGCCAGATCGGCATCCTGGAGGATGGCGGCGCGATCGACCAGGAGACCCGGCTCTACGATCCGGCCAGGGCCGAGACCCGCTCGATGCGCTCCAAGGAAGAGGCGCATGATTACCGCTATTTCCCCGACCCCGACCTGCTGCCGCTCGAATTCGACGACGCCTTCGTCGCCGGGCTGAAAGCGGCCCTTCCGGAGCTGCCCGACGCCAAGAAGGCCCGCTTCATCGCGGACTACGGTCTGTCGCCCTACGACGCCTCGGTGCTGGTCGCCGAGCGGGAGCAGGCCGACTATTTCGAGGCCGTGGCGAAAGGGCGCGACGGAAAAGCCGCCGCCAACTGGGTGATCAACGAGCTTTTCGGCCGTCTCAACAAGGAGGGCCGGGACGTCGCCACCTCGCCGGTTTCGGCCGCCCAGCTCGGCGGCCTCGTCGATCTGATCGGCGAGGGCGTCATTTCCGGTCGCATCGCCAAGGATCTGTTCGAGATCCTCTGGTCCGAGGGCGGCGATCCGCGCGCTATCGTCGAGGCGCGCGGCATGAAGCAGGTCACCGACACGGGCGCGATCGAGAAGGCGGTGGACGAGCTGATCGCCGCCAATCCCGACAAGGTCGAGCAGGTCAAGGCCAAGCCCACGATGCTCGGCTGGTTCGTCGGCCAGGCGATGAAGGCCTCGGGCGGCAAGGCCAACCCTCAGGCGCTGAACGAGATCCTCAAGAAGAAGCTCGGGATCGAGTGACGTCGGACGGGCTCATCATCCGCGACGCCGAGGCCGCCGATCTGCCGGCGGTCCGGGCCATGCTGGTCGAGACCTGGCACGCCACCTATGACGGCATCTATGGCTGGCGGCGCGTCGCCGAGATCACCAACGCCTGGCATTCGCCGGAAAACCTCGCAGCCCAGCTCGGCCGCGAGGACGGGGCGTTCCTCGTCGCGCTGATCGGCGAGGCGATCGTCGCCACATCCTCGGCGCGGCTGGAGCCGGACCGGGCGGCGTTGCTGACGCGGCTCTACGTCCTGCCGCCCTATCAGGGCGTCGGCATCGGCCGCACGCTGCTGCAGGTGACGCTGGCCTGCTTTCCGCAGGCGCCGGTGGCCCGTCTGGAGGTCGAGAGCCAGAACGAGCCGGCGATCGCCTTCTACGAGCGCATGGGCTTCTTCCTCCAGCGCCAGGCGCGCTTCGATGGCCGCGAGGACACGCCCAACACGCTGATGATGGCGAAGCGGCTGTTCGCGGCGTAGGGCTGCGCCGTTTCCGTCTTTGCGAGCGCAGCGAAGCAATCCAGCGTCTCGCCCGATGCCCTCCTGGATTGCTTCGCTTCGCTCGCAATGACGGTGTGCGTCCACGCCCGTTGTCTGCCGGACAGCCGCATGCCTCAATCCCTCCCAAGCCGCGTCAGCCGGCGCCGACAGGGAGAGACGACCATGCAGCGCAACCCGATCCGCGTCGCGACCTATGACGGCCCCGGCGGCACGCCGACGATCCGCGAGGTTCCGTGGCCGGCGGTGCCGAAGAAGGCCGCGCTGATCAAGATCGGGGCCTGCGGCGTCTGCGGCACCGACCAGCACATCCTGAAGGGTCACTGGCCCAAGAAGCTGCCCTGGCCCTTCACGCTCGGCCACGAGATCGGCGGCGTCATTGTCGAGAAGGGTGACGAGTTCACCGAGGACTTCATGGGCAAGCCGCTCGCTGTCGGCTCCAAGGTGATGATCCCGCCGCTGATGCCCTGCGGGCAGTGCCATTACTGCGTGCACTATCCGGAGAGCGCCAACAAATGCCTGACGCCGGTCTATTACGGCCGCTATCTCGGCTTCGACAAGGCGCCCCATCTCTGGGGCGGCTGGGCCGAGCATGTCTATGTCGATCTGGACATGCTGCCCGGCACCAAGGTCTACAAGCTGCCCGACGACATGTCTCTCCGGCTGGGCGCGCTGTCTGAGCCGCTGACCTCCTGCATCCGCGCCTTCAACCGCGCCAGGCGGGCAGGCGGCTTCAACTGGGGCGACACGGTGGTGATCCAGGGCTCGGGACCGATCGGCATCCTCGCCGTCGCCGCAGCGCAGGAGATGGGGGCCGGCCGCGTCATCTGCGTCGGCGCGCCCGAGGAGCCGCGGCTGGCGATCGCCCGCAAATTCGGCGCGGAGGCGACCGTCAACCTCGACGAGGTCGCGACGCCGGAAGCGCGCATCGCCCGCGTCCGCGAGATCGTCGGCGGCTTCGGGGCCGACCTCGTGA
>JAKFWE010000250.1 GCA_021732895.1 Allobosea sp.
GCGATCAGAACCGTGTCTTCGAAGGTGAGGATCTTGTAGTTCTTCAGCAGGTCGTAGGCGAAGGCCCCGGCCATGGTCGGCATGGCGAGGAAGAACGAGAATTCCGCCGCGGCGCGCTTGCTCGCCCCGAGAAGCATGGCCCCGACGATGGTCGAGCCCGAGCGCGAGACGCCGGGGATCAGCGCCAGGCACTGGATCAGGCCGATCCTGAGATACATCTGCAGCGAGAAGGCCATGGCGTCGTCATGCTTCACCTCGAGCTCCAGCTCGTCGACCACGAGCAGCACGAGGCCGCCGGCGATCAGGGCGCAGCAGACCAGCACCGGGTTGAACAGCACGCTCTTGATGAAGCCGCCGAGCAGGCCGCCGATCAGCGCGGCCGGCAGGAACGCGACCAGCACGCCGATGACGAAGCGGCGCGCCGCCGGATCATGCGGCAGGCGCAGGCCGACATCGAGCAGACGCCGGAAATAGACCAGCAGGATGGCGAGGATCGCGCCGAGCTGGATCAAAATCTCGAAGCTCTTGCCGTTGGATTCGAAGCCGAGGAAATGTCCGAGCAACAGCAGGTGCCCGGTCGATGACACCGGCAGGAACTCCGTCAGCCCCTCTACCACGCCGAGCAACAGCGCTTCGAACAGATTTTCCATGAGCCGTCGTTCCCGGGCGTATCTGGCGCGCGCGCCCAGCGCCTCGCGCGGCGCTGGCAGGACGCCAGCCTTGATGGGGCCAAGCTCTTTGCGAATTGGTTACCAAACGGGCAAGGACGCGGCGCCAAATCGCCGCTGTCGCGGGCCGGGTCGCTTGTGAGGTCCGTCATCGACGATTATAGCGGGCGTCCGGCGCATATCGAGACGCCGGCCTCCGCGCGGCCCTGCTTCGGCCGCAACTCCCGACTTCAAGTGCGCCATGGCGATTCTGCATCACTACGCGTTGTGCCCGCATTCGCGCTTCATCCGGCTCGCGCTCGGCGAGTTCGGCATCGAGCCGCAACTGGTCGAGGAGCGCGTCTGGGAGCGCCGGCGCGAATTTCTGGAGCTCAACCCCGCCGGCACGACGCCGGTGCTCCGCGAGGGTGGCGGGTTGGCCGTGCCCGGCGCCGGGCCGATCGCCGAATATCTCGACGAGACGCGCGGGCTCGCCTTGGCCGGGCGTCGCCTGCTGCCGGAAGGGCCCGGCGAGCGCATCGAGGTGCGCCGCCTGCTCGACTGGTTCAACCTGAAATTCGACGCCGAGATCACCGGCCCGCTGGTGCTGGAAAAGGTGATGAAGCGCTTCATGAGCCGCGAGGACGGCGGCGGCGCGCCGGAGATGAGCGCGATCCGCGCCGCGCGCGCCAATGTGCGCTATCATCTGCGCTACATCGCCTGGCTGACGGCCAAGCGGAACTGGCTGGCCGGCGACGAGCTGAGCTATGCCGATCTCGCCGCCGCGGCGCATCTCTCCTGCGTCGACTATCTCGGCGACGTGCCCTGGGACGAGGACGAGGCCGCGCGCGCATGGTATGCGAGGATCAAATCCCGGCCGAGCTTCCGGCCGCTGCTGGGCGACCGGATCGCCGGGATGGCCCCGAGCGCCCATTACGACGACCTGGATTTCTGACCGGCGAGCGGCTGAAGCGGCTCGTCGTCGAGCGGGCGCTCTCCGAGGGCTTCGCGATCGCCCGGATCGCCGCCGCCGACGCGATGCCGGATGCGCCGCGGCGTCTGCGGGCGTGGCTCACTGCCGGCCATCACGGCGAGATGGGCTGGATGGCGGAGCGCGTCTCGGAGCGCGCCGACCCGCGAAGCCTCTGGGCGCAGGTCCGCTCGGTGGTGATGCTCGGCATGAGCTACGCCGCCGACGGCGATCCGCTGGCCACGCTGGCCGAGCCGGAGAAGGCGACGATCTCTCTCTACGCCCGAAGGCGCGATTATCACGATGTGATCAAGGGCAAGCTGAAGAGCGTCGCCGGCCTGCTGGCGGCGCGCGGCGGGGCCGACGTCAAGGTCTTCGTCGATACGGCCCCGGTGATGGAAAAGCCGCTGGCGCAGGCGGCGGGCCTCGGCTGGCAGGGCAAGCACACCGTGCTGGTCTCGCGCGAGCACGGCTCCTGGCTTTTCCTCGGGGCGATCTACACCACCGCCGAACTGCCGGCCGACGCGCCGGAGGACGACCATTGCGGCTCCTGCCGGCGCTGCCTCGCGATCTGCCCGACCGACGCCTTTCCGGCGCCCTACCAGCTCGATTCGCGCAGCTGCATAGCCTATCTGACGATCGAGCATCAGGGCCACATCGATGCGGAACTTCGGCCGGGCATCGGCAACCGCGTCTTCGGCTGCGACGATTGTCTCGCGGTCTGCCCGTGGAACAAGTTCGCCGAGGCGGCGCGTGAGACGCGGCTCGCGCTCAGGGACGATCTCGCCGGCCGCCCGCTGGCGGAGCTGGCCGGGCTCGACGAAGCCGGCTTCAGGACGCTGTTCGCGGGCACGCCGGTCAAGCGAACGGGCCGCGACCGCTTCGTCCGCAACGTGCTGATCGCCATCGGCAACAGCGGCCGGCCCGGGCTGGCCGCGAGCGCGCGGGCGCTGATCGACGACGCCTCGCCGCTGGTGCGCGCCATGGCGGTCTGGGCGCTGGGCCGGCTCGCGCCGGCGCAGGCCCTCGCTCTGGCAGAGCCGGCGCTGGCAGGCGAGCGCGACGCCGGCGTGCAACGCGAATGGCGCAACCTTCTTCCCCGATCGGACAGGCCCGCATGAACCTCGTCATTCTCGGTCTCGGCTATTCGGCCGGGTTCTTCGCGCGCGCGGCGACGGCCGCCGGGTGGCAGGTCACGGGCACGGTGCGCTCGGCCGAGAAGGCCGGCCGGCTCAGCCGCGACGGCGTCCACACGCTGGTCTTCAACGGCTTCGCGGTCTCCTCGCGCCTCGCGGCGGCGATCGCGGAGGCCAACGCGGTTCTCGTCTCGGCGCAGCCCGGCGAGGATGGCGACCCGGTGCTGGCCTGCCTGTCGGCGCAGCTCGCCGCCGCGCCGAACCTGCGCTGGATCGGCTATCTCTCGACGATCGGCGTTTATGGCGACCATGGCGGCGCGTGGATCGACGAAAGCGCCCCGTGCCGGCCAGGCAGCGCCCGCTCGACGCTGCGGCTCGCCACCGACGAGGCGTGGCTGCGCTTCGGCGAGACGAGCGGCAAGCCGGTGCAGATCTTTCGCCTCGCCGGCATCTACGGGCCGGGCCGCAACGCCATCGTCAACCTGCGCGACGGAACCGCCCGCCGGCTGGTCAAGCCCGGACAGGTCTTCAACCGCATCCATGTCGACGACATCGCCGGCGTGCTGCTGGCCTCGCTGGCGCGGCCGCGCAACGGCGCGGTCTACAACCTCACCGACGACGAGCCGGCGCCGCCTCAGGATGTGGTCGCCTTCGCGGCGCAGCTCATCGGCGTCGAGCCGCCGCAGGAGATCGCCTTCGATGCGGCGCTGCTGTCCCCCATGGCGGCGAGCTTCTACGGCGAGAACAAGCGTGTTTCCAACGGGCTGGTGAAGCGCGAGCTGGATTACGCCTTCCGCTATCCGAGCTATCGCGAGGCGATGACGGCGATGGCGCCCGACGGGGGCTGACGCCTCAGGCCGCGTAGCGCTGGCCCTCGTCGCCGTAATAGTCGAGATAGCGCCGGTCGATCGCCGACACCGGCAGGATCACCAGCACGTCGGTGGTGCCGAACTGGTGGTCGATCACGGCGCCGGAGCCGAAGCGCGCGCCCAGTCTGAGATAGCCCTTGATCAGCGGCGGCATCTGCTTCAGCGCCAGCTTCGCATCGACCATGCCGGCAGGCAGCCGGTCCATCGCGACCCGCCGCTCGGGCCTCGCAACCGCGCTCCAGTCGCCCTGCGCGCCGGCGTGATGGTGCAGGAAGCTCAGCGGCAGGGCGAGCGCGTCGCAATCCGTGCCCTCGAAGCTGGCGCAGCCGAACATCGCGTCGATGCGGTGATGGCGGATATAGGCCCAGATTCCATGCCAGAGCAGCTCGACCGTCTTCTTGGTGCGGTAGGGCTGGAGCACGCAGGAACGGCCGAGTTCGAGAAAACGCAGCTCCGGGTGACGTGCGATCATGGGCCCGAGATCGTATTCGCCTTGCGAGTAGAAACCGCCGAGGCGCTGCGCCGCGCTCTGGCGCATGAGACGATAGGTGCCGACGACCTTCGGCCTGACCCCGCCGAAACGGCCGCGCGCGGCATGGTCGATCACCAGAAGATGGTCGCAGGCCCCGTCGAAGCGGTCGGCGTCGCGGCGAAACACGCGCGAGACGACGTCGGGCCTCGCCGACATCTCCTGATAGAAGACGCGGTAACGCAGGCGCTGCGCCCGCCAGATCTCGCGCGGCCCGCGCGCCAGCCTGACCTCCAGCGCGCCGGAGCGGCCGAGCGTGCCGGAGAGCGCGTCGGTCTCGTTGGCGCGGGCGCCGAAGCGGCGAATCGTGTCGCCGCCGATCTGCATCAGCGGCGACAGACGAGCCAGCAACGGATGGCCCGGCGGCAATTGCTTTGCCGGCTTTCGCAGACCGCGAAAGACATCGAACGCCATGGCCGCCTCGTCCCCGCGCGTCAGATTACGCGAGCATGCTGGATGCGCCGCCGTTCTGACAGGAACGCGACGAAACTGCGTCAGAGCTGTGACGGTCAGTCAAGCGCTCAGCGTCAGCGACGCCTCGCCGCCGACGCGCTGCACCCAGCGCCGCAGCGTCTCTCGCGCCAGAGGCTTAGCCAGGCAATCATCCATCCCGGCGGCCAAGGCGGCGTTACGGTCGGCCTCGGCGACATTGGCGCTGACCGCCAGGATCGGCGTGCGCCGCGTCGCGCGCCGGCGCTTTTCCTCGGCCCGGATGCAGCGGGCGACGGCGAGGCCGTCGAGTTCGGGCATGCGGATGTCGAGCAGGATCAGGTCGAACGCCGGCCCGCGCCCGCCCAGGCCCGCTTCCGCGAGCTCGCGCGCCTCGCGACCGTCGCGCGCCCAGACCGCGACGCAACCGAGCCGCTCGAGGGTCCGCGTCGCGAGCAGCGCGTTGATCTCGTTGTCCTCCGCGACCAGAACGCGAAGAGACGGCCCGGCCGGCTCGCCCGAGGACGGATCAGCCTCCGCCGGCTGCGCCGCGTCGCCGTCCCGCCGTTCGGCGAAGCGCTCGTAGAGCGAGCGCGCCCGCACCGGCTTGACCAGGAATCCGGAGAACCCGGCGGCGCGCGGCGAGCCGAACTGGCGTCGCTCGAACGGCGAGAGCACGACGAGGATCTGTGCGACGCCGGCCGCGCAGGCGGCGGCGGCCAGCGCCCTCGCCTCGTCGGCTCCGAGAGCCAGATCGATCAGGGCCGCAGCGGGGGCCGGCTTGCCGAGCAGCGCGGCGCGCGCCTGCGCGCCGTCCCGCGCCAGCTCGACCGCGCCGCCGGCCGCCTCGATCGTCTCGCTCAGGAACCGCGCCCCGAACGGCGCGGCCGAGACGAGCAGCATCGTGCTGCCGCGCCAGTCGGGGGCCGGAGGCGCTGCCTCCTGGTGTCCGGAAACCGGCAGCGGCAGCGCGACGTGGAAGCGCGCGCCCTCGCCTTGCCTGCTCTCCGCCGAGACCGTCCCGCCCATCAGCCCCACCAGCCGGCGCACGATGGCGAGGCCGAGCCCGGCGCCCTCGTGACGGCGCGCGGCGCTGTCGTCGGCCTGCTCGAACTCGCCGAAGATCGCCTCCAGCCGGTCCTCCGGGATGCCCGGTCCGGTGTCGGCGACCGTGATCGAAAGCGTCTCGCCGTTCCGCTCCAGCCGCAGGCCGACGCCGCCTTCCCGGGTGAATTTGATCGCGTTGCCGACGAGATTGAGCAGGATCTGGCGCAGCCGATCGGCGTCGCCGACGAAATGCGAGGGCGCGTCGGCCGCGATGAAGGCCGCGAGTTCGATGCCTTTCGCCTGGGCGCGCGGGGCCATCAGTTCGCTGACGGTCTCGACGAGATGGCCGAGATCGAAGCGTTCGCTGGCGAGGTCCAGCTTGCCGGCTTCCATCTTGGCGAAGTCGAGGATGTCGTCGACCAGCCCGAGCAGCGCCCCGCCCGAGGTCTTCAGCGCCCGGACATAGGTCGATTGCTCGGGGTCGAGCGGCGTGTCGCCGAGCAGGTCGGCCATGCCGAGGATCCCGTTCAGCGGCGTGCGGAACTCGTGGCTGACGGTGGCGAGGAAGCGCGACTTGGCCTCGCTGGCCGCCTCCGCCCGGCTGCGCGCCTCGACGAGCGCCTGCTCGCCGGCGATCCGCCCCGAGATGTCGCGCCCGACCCTTTGCAGCACGGTCTTGCCGAGGGCGACCGGAACGACCGTCTCGACCCAGGAGATCCAGCGCTCGCCGTCGGGCGTGGCGATGCACTCGTCGAAGACGCGGGCGCCGTCGTCGAGGGTTTGCGCCGGCCGGCACGACAGCCGCTTCGGCTCCTCGCGGGAGCCGATCAGCCCGGTCTCGCCGGCGCCCAGCAACGCGGCGTAGGCGGCATTGGCGTAGACGATCCGGCCCTCGGCGCGGCGCACGATCAGGTCGCCCTGCGCCTCGATCAGGCTGCGGTAGCGTTCCTCGCTGTCGGCCAGGGCCCAGAGCCGGTCGTTGAGCGCCTCGACGTCGCCGGCCAGCGCTTCGGCCTGGCGCTGGATGCGGCCGCGCTGGCGCCGTGCCAGCCATGCCCCGACGCCCGCCAGCAGGGCGGCGGCGCAGGCCAGAACAAACCAGATCAGAGGGACGGTCGAGGGCATATCCATGCCGCCAGCCATAGCAGCGGCCCGTTGAGAAACGGTTCGCCGCATCGCGGAGGAAACAGCATGGTTTGAACGAGTTCGTTAACCTTTTGGCATGCGCGTCCGGGCGCCTCCGCCGGGCCTCAGGCCGCCTGCGCCACCTGGTCGATGCGCGAGCGATAGGACAGGGCCTCGGCCAGGTGGATGCGGCCGAGCTTCTCCTCGCCGTCGAGATCGGCCAGCGTGCGCGCAACCTTCAACACCCTGTGATAGCCGCGCGCGGTCAGCCGCATCGACTCGGCGGCGTTGCGCAGCAAGGCCAGCCCGGCGGCGTCGGGCCGCGCGATCTCGTCGAGAACCGGGGCCGGGCAGGCGGCGTTGGCGGCCACGCCGGGCAGGCCGAGCGCCGCGAAACGGCGCGTCTGCATGGCGCGCGCGACGGCGACGCGGGCGGCGACCTCGGCCGAACCCTCGCTGGCGGCCGGGGCCATCAGGTCCGAGGCGGTGACCGCCGGCACGTCGACGACGATGTCGATCCGGTCCAGCATCGGGCCGGAGATGCGTGTCTGGTACTGCGCCATGCAGCGTTCGTTGGGCTGCCGGCGGCAGGCGAAACCGGGCTCGGTGGCGCGCCCGCAGCGGCACGGGTTCATCGCGGCGACGAGCTGGAAGCGGGCGGGGTAGACGGCGCGATGATTGGCGCGGGCGATCATCACGTCGCCGGTCTCCATCGGCTGGCGCAGCGCGTCGAGCGCCTGGGCCTGGAACTCGGGCAACTCGTCGAGGAAGAGCACGCCGTGATGGGCGAGCGAGACCTCGCCCGGCCTGGCGTTGACGCCGCCGCCGACCAGCGCCGCCATCGAGGCGGAATGATGCGGCGCGCGAAACGGCCGCCGGTCGGTGAGCGCGCCGTCGGCGAGGTGTCCGGCGACGGAGTGCACCATCGAGACTTCGAGCAGTTCGCGTGGCGTCAGCGGCGGCAGGATCGAGGGCAGCCGGCTCGCCAGCATCGACTTGCCGGCGCCGGGAGGACCGCTCATCAGCAGGTTGTGGCCGCCGGCGGCCGCGATCTCGAGCACGCGCCGGGCGCTTTCCTGGCCGCGAATGTCGGCGAGATCGGGCAGCGGGCCGGCCTGCCGGGCCACGGCGGGCTGCGGCCGAGCCATCACCTGCGAGCCCTTGAAGTGATTGGCGAGCTGGATCAGCGAGCGCGGCGCGAGGATATCGATGTCGGCCGCGGCCCAGGCCGCCTCGGAGCCGGAGGCCTGCGGGCAGATCAGCCCCTGGCCGCGCCCATAGGCGGCGATCGCGGCCGGCAGCACGCCGGCGACATGACTGATCGAACCGTCGAGCGCCAGCTCGCCGAGCACGGTGTAGCCCGCCAGCGCGTCGGCCGGGATCGCGCCGATCGCCGCCATCACGCCGAGCGCGATCGGCAGATCGTAATGGCTGCCCTCCTTGGGAAGATCGGCCGGCGCCAGATTGACCGTGATGCGCTTGGCCGGCAGCGCGAGCCCGGATGCGATCAGGGCGGCGCGGACGCGCTCCTTGCTCTCGCCGACCGCCTTGTCGGGCAGCCCGACGAGGATGAAGGCGACGCCGCCCGGCGTGACCTGCACCTGCACATCGACGACGCGCGCCTCGATGCCCTCGAACGCCACCGTCGCGACCCGTGTCACCATCGCCAGTTGCCCTCTTCCCGAGCGGAAGGCTAGCGCAGGCTCGGGCGACGCGCAAGAACAGAAAGAGAACTTCTATGCCGCCGCCAGCGCCGACTTTCGCGCCACGACCTGCCGCAGCAGCACCGGTGCGGCGATGGCGAGGCCGACCAGCACGCTCGTCGGCGTCGCCAGAATCATCGGCAGGGCCGCGAGCGCCAGCAGCCAGCGCTCCCACATCCGCAGCGGGGCCAGCAGCCAGCCGGCGAAGGCGGCCGAGAGCAGGGTGATGCTGCCTATGCAGGAGGCGGTCGAGCCGATCAGTTCGCTCCAGGTGAAGCCCGGGGCCATGATCAGCATCGAGGGCGAGAATACGAAGACGAACGGCACCAGCACCTTGCCGAGCGCCAGCCGGAAGGCGGTGTTGCCGGTCCTGAACGGGTCGGCCCCGGCCATGCTCGCGCCGGCATAGGCGGCGATGGCGACCGGTGGCGTGATGTCGGCGAGCACGCCGTAATAGAACACGAAGAAATGCGCCACGAGCGGGTTGACGCCGAGCATGCCGAGCGCCGGCGCGGCCACCGTCACCATGATGATGTAGTTGGCCGTGGTCGGCACGCCGCAGCCGAGCAGGATGCAGACCATGCCGGTCAGGATCAGCGTGAAGAACAGGGTCGCGGTCTTGACGTCGAACGGGAGGAACGGGATGAAACCGGTCACGCCGCGCGCCCACTGGTCGGCGAGCGAGGTGACGATCCAGGAGATCTTGAAGCCGACGCCGGTCAGGGTCACCACGCCGACGATGATGCCGACGGTGGCCGCCGCCGCGCCGACGCCAATGGCGTATTTCGCGCCGAGAATGAAGGCGTCGACCATGTCGCTGGCGCGCTTGCGGCCCTCCGTGGTGCGCATCAGCACGCCATGCGCCATCACGGCGAAGGCCGTCAGCGTGAAGGCGAGATTGACGCCCGGCACGCGCAGGAACTCCGTCGGCGCGGCGATGCCGATGGCGAGCGCGAAGACCATGGCCGAGGCCGCGCGGTATTGCGCGAGGCCCACCAGCATACAGCCGGTGATGCCCCAGAAGGCGGCGAGATAGGGGGTGTAGCCGGTGAACAGCACCATGATCAGCGCAAACAGCGGCGCGATGGTCGGCCAGTCGCGGGCGAAGACGTCCCGTAGCTTCGGCGCGTCGGCGTCGGTCATCCCCTTCATGCCGTTCTTGCGCGCCTCGAAATGCACCTGCATCAGCACGCCGAAGAAATGCATGAAGGCGGGGATGATCGCGGCGATGACGATCGTCGCGTAGGGCAGGTTGAGGAACTCGACCATCAGGAAGGCGGCGGCGCCCATGATCGGCGGCGTGATCTGCCCCCCGGTCGCAGCCGTCGATTCGACCGCCGCCGCGAAATGGCGCGCATAGCCGAGGCGGATCATCATCGGGATCGTCAGCGAGCCGACGGTGACGGTGTTGGCGACCGACGAGCCCGAGATCATGCCAAACAGCGCCGAGCCGAAGATCGAGACCTTCGCCGGGCCGCCGGCGAAGCGCCCGGCCACAGCCGCCGCGACGCCGAGAAACAGCCGGCCGAGCCCGATCCGGGTGGCGAGCACCCCAAACAGCACGAAATGGAAGACGTACGTCGCGACGACGCCGAGCGCGACGCCATAGACGCCCTGGCTGGTCAGGTAGAGATGGTTGACCAGAATCGACCAGGTCGCGCCCGGATGCAGGAAGATGCCGGGAAACCAGTTGCCGAATATGGCGTAGGTTATGGCGAAGAGCGCGATCAGCGGCAGCCCCCAGCCGATGGCGCGCCGCGTCGCCTCGATCATCAGGATGATCGTGATCGAGCCCATCACGACATCGAGAGTCGATGGGTTGCCGATGCGGAAGGCGAGATCCTCGAAGATCCACGGCACGTAGAGGCTGGAGATCGAGACGGCGACGGCGAAGACCCAGTCATACAGCGGCACGCCGCCGGGGCGCAGCGCGCTCGGGGCGTGGATGGTCCGGGCGTCGCTCTTGCGTGCGGAAAAGACGAGAAAGATCAGCCCGAGCACGAAGGCGAGATGCACGCCGCGATGCGTCGTCTCGCGCATCAGCCCGAAGCCGGCGGTGTAGTAATGGAACGCCGACAGCGCCAGCAGCAACCCGCCGATCAGCAGCGCGGTGCGCTCCGGCGTCTTGCGGAACTGCATCTCGGGATCGAGCTCTTCCTCGAGCCTGGCGAGTTCGGCGGCGGAGGGTTGGGCGGTCATGAGAGCTTTCGGCAGAGGTCGCCGCGATCGTGGAGCAGGCCGTCATTCTCGGGCGGCGCAACGCGCCGACCCGAGAAACTCCGGCATGAGATGCTCGGGACAAGCCCGAGCATGACGCCTATGGCGTCACTTCAGCAGCCCCGCCTCCTTGTAGAACTTCTCGGCGCCGGGATGCAGCGGCACGCCGAGCAGGCCGCTGAGGGCGGTGGCGGTCTTGATCGACTTGCCCTTGGCGTGGCCGGCGTCGAGCGCGGCGCGGGTCTTGTCGCTCCACAGCGCCTTGGTCACGGCATAGACCGTGGCCTCGGAAATCTTCGCCGAGGTCACCCAGTGCGCGCCGACGGCGACGGTCTTGACCGCGCCGACGTCCTTGTAGGTGCCGGCCGGAATTTCGTCCGCCGCGAAGAAGGGGAAGTCCTTGACCAGCTTCTCGGCGGCCGCGCCGGTGATCGGCAGGATGTCGATGCCCGACCCCGTGGAGGCCAGCTCCGAAATCGCAGCCGCCGGGAAGCCGCCGGTGAAGAAGAAGGCGTCGACCGACCCGTCCTTCATCTTCTCGGCCGCCTGGTTGGGCTTGAGGTATTCGGCGGTGATGTCCTTCTCGCCGACGCCGAAGGCGGCGAGGATGGCCTTGGCGTTGACCAGCGTGCCCGAACCCGGCTCGTCGATCGAGACCTTCTTGCCCTTGAGGTCCGCGACGCTCTTCACGTTCGCCGACTTGCGCACGACGAGATGCACGCTCTCGGGGTAGAGATTGGCGATCGAGCGCAGCTCCGCGACCTTGGGCTTGCCCTCGTAGATGCCGGTGCCGGAATAGGCCCAGAAGGCGACGTCGGCCTGCACGAAGCCGGACTCGGCCGCGCCGCCGACGATGGCGTTGACGTTGGCGACCGAGCCGTTGCTGGCGACCGCGGTCGAAACCAGTTGCGGCGGGGTCGAGATCGCGTTGGCGATCAGGCCGCCGATCGGATAATAGGTGCCGGCCGTGCCGCCGGTGCCGATGCGGAAGAAGGCCGGCGCCTGGGCGAGCGCGAGCCCTGCCGCCAGCGCGACGCCGCCGAGCGCCAGCCCGACCATGGCGAATTTCGAACGAAAATGCAGTGACATGACATCTCTCCCGTGAGGAGAGGCACTGTCTTGGGCTTTGCGCCGGCGATCAACCGAAAACTTGTGAGTCGGCCCCGTTGACGCGCCGATGCGTCGGCGCGACGCCCGGCCGCCCGCAAGCTCAATGGCCCTTGCCGCCCTCGCCCGAGATGCGGTCGGTCCAGGCCATCAGCAGGCCCGAACCGACGAAGACGACATGGATGATGACGAGCCACATCAGGTCGCGGTCGCTGGTGGCCTTCACATTCATGAACGCCTTCAGCACCTGGATCGCCGAGATCGCCACGATCGACGAGATCAGCTTGAGCTTCAGGCCCGAGAAGTCGATCTGCGACATCCATTCGGGCCAGTTGCGATGCGCCCCGGCGTCGATCTTCGAGACGAAGTTCTCGTAACCCGAAAAGATCACGATCACGATCAGCGAGCCGGTGAAGGTCAGATCGATCAGCGCCAGCACGCCGAGGATGACCTCGCTCTCGGTCGCGGTCAGCACATGGCTGATGAAGTGCCAGGCTTCCTGCAGCGCCTTGAGCAGAAGCCCGCCCAGCGCGATCACCAGCAGGACATAAAAGGGCGCGAGCAGCCAGCGGCTGGCCGAGAGGAAGCCCTCCAGTTTCCGCTCCACCGGATTCGGCGTGAACGCCGCCGGCTCGCTCTTGTCCGCCTGCCCGCCCATCGCCGCTCCTGCCTGCTGATTGGAAACTCTGTGCGACGCTCCGGATCGCATATGCCGGATCGCCTGTCAGGGTGCGTGTCGCCACCACCCGGACGCGTATCGTCCGCTTCCGGGTTCGATATCGATCAGGTTTGCGGGACGTCCGTCCGCGCGGTGGCAGATGGCGTGCATCGACTTCATGCGCTCGGCTCCGCTCGATGATCGCCCCGGTTCTGCCATGACGCGAAGAAGCCCCGCAAGCGGGGCTTGCGGGGCTTCGCGGCTGGACTGGGCCGGGGAGGGGTCAGGCCTCGACGCCGACGCCGATCTGGCAGGTCACGCCGGTGCCGCCGAGCCCGCAATAGCCGGCCGGGTTCTTGGCGAGATACTGCTGATGATAGTCCTCGGCGAAATAGAAGGCCGGCGCATCGACGATCTCGGTGGTGATCGCGCCGTAGCCGCGTTTGGCGAGCGCCTGCTGATACTCGGCCTTCGAACGCTCGGCCGCCCGGCGCTGGGCCGCGTCGGCGACATAGACGCCCGAGCGGTACTGGGTGCCGACATCGTTGCCCTGACGCATGCCCTGCGTCGGGTTGTGACTCTCCCAGAAGGTCTTCAACAGCGCCTCGAAGGGCAGCTTGCCCGGGTCGAAGGCGACCAGCACGACCTCGTTGTGGCCGGTGCGGCCCGAGCAGACCTCCTCATAGGTCGGATTGGGCGTCAGGCCGCCGGCATAGCCGACCGCCGTGATCCAGATTCCGTTCTCGATCTGCCAGAACTTGCGTTCGGCGCCCCAGAAGCAGCCGAGACCGAAGACGGCCGTCTGCGTGCCTTCGGGATAAGGCCCGGCGAGCGGGCGCTTGCTGAGGAAATGGCGCTGACCCTGGACGATCGGCCGCTCGCGGCCGGGCAGCGCCTGGGCCGGCTCGGGTAGTTCGGTCTTCTTGCGCTGGAAGAACATGGCGAAGCTCCATCACCGGCGTTTGATCACACAGGATAGTCACGCCGCCGCGCCACGCCAGCCCCCGCCGCCGCACATCGCTTCACCGTCGCGTGACGACGCCGATGCCGGGTTCGCGCCGCCGGCCGAGCCAGAGCAGGACGAAGCCGAGCGCGAGCGCGACCGCCGCCGTCGGCGCCAAAGTGAGATTGAGCGCCACCGGGTCCCAGAGCAGCGGATGGAGATGGCGCTCGATCGCCGGCTGGACCAGCAGATAGCGCTCGCGCAGCAGGCCATGCAGCGCCTCCCC
>JAKFWE010000476.1 GCA_021732895.1 Allobosea sp.
AGGCCAAGCCCGCCGCGCGCATCGCGCCGGCCAGGGAGCGTATCGAGAAGCCCTCGCCCGCGAATGTCGCCGGGGCAGCCCCCGCCCCGACTCCGGTCGCCGTCATGGCGGCGTCCGCCGCGCGGGCGACCGACGTCATCGCCAAATCCGTCGCCCGGCCCGCCGAGGCCGCCTCGCTGAAGGCCGTGGAAACCGGCGGGCCTGTCGTGGACGCCGCCATCGCGGCGACGGCGAAGGGCGCCGAGGCGGCCGAGAAGGCCGTTCTCCGGTCGGTCGAGACGGTCGAGAAGGCGGTCAGCCCGGTGCTGAAGGCGGCCCCGACTGCGCCGACGCCGGAATTCGCCAGCCTCGCCGGCGCGACCTTCCTGTCGCAGTCGCTTTCCATCGCCAGGATGGTCGGCGCGATGCAGGCCAAGATGCTCGACCACGCCTGCGCCGAACTGAAGGCGCGTCTCGACGAGGCCGAGACGTTGGCCCGCATCGACAGCGCCGCCGATGCGCTCGCGCTCCAGGCCAAGGCGATGCGCCGCGGCTATGAGGCCAACGCCACGCTGCTGGGCGATCTCGCCCGCACGGCCGGCGCGGCGCTGCCCAAAGGCTGAGGATATCGGTCATTCCGGGGCTTCGCGCAGCGAAGATCCCGGAACCCATACGCACCGTGCGTTCCGGATGAGGCGACGACGTCGGCGCCCGTCTGGACTGGACCTGTGGATATGGGTTCCGGGCTCGACCCTTCGGGTCGCCCCGGAATGACGGCGCTTCTCCAGAACCTGGCGCAGGCTACCCGGCGATCTTGCCGAAATCGGCGACCGCGCGCGTCGCCTCGCGGAGCCGGTTCAGCAGGCGCAGGCGATTGGCGCGCAGGGCGGGGTCGGGATCGTTGACCGTGACCTTGTCGAAGAAGGCGTCCACGGCGGGGCGCAGTTCGGCCAGCGCCGCCATCGCGCCCTCATAGTCTTCCGCCGCGACGGCAGCCTCGGCGCGAGGCGTCGCGTTGCTGAGCGCGACGGCGAGCGCCTTCTCCTCGATCAGCCCGGCCTCGGCGATCAGGTGCAGGTCCGGAGCGCCCGCGAAGGCGCCCTCGCCGTCCTTTTTCTCCTCGGCCTTGAGGATGTTGGCGGCGCGCTTGTAGCCGGCGAGCAGGCTCCTGCCGTCGTCCGTTTCGAGGAAGCGGGAGAGCGCCGCGATGCGGCGGGTGATGAGGAGGAGGTCGTCGGACGCGGGCTCCCCTTCTCCCCTCGGGGGAGAAGGTTGCTGCGAAGCAGACGGATGAGGGCCGCGCCGAGGCGCGTCGCCACTCTCGATCCCGCTCACCCCGTCTTCCCTCATCCGACCCGGCTGCGCCGGGCCACCTTCTCCCCCGAGGGGAGAAGGGGAGCCCGCGCTTGAACCCGCCAGAACCGCATCGACCAGATCATGCCGCGCGCCCTGGTCGCGGAGCATGACCTTCAGGCGGTCGTGGAAGAAGGAGAGGAGGTCGAGTGCTTGAGGTTGAATGTTAGCGAAACGGCTGAGCCAAATGCCGTCAAAACGCTCGTTGGCCGCCTTCATTACATAGTAATGCGCCTCCACTGGCAGCCGCACGGAGCCTATAATCTGCGATAAAAATTCCGACTCCGCATCTTTCTGCCGCCAAATCTGGAATGCAAACACCAAGGCGCTTGCTGATCTGCCAGCAGGGAGCAGTTCGAGCCGCACCCCATTCTCAACCACCAACCGAATCACCCCCAGCGCCGCCCTCCTTAGCGCATAGGGATCCTTGCTCCCGGTCGGCTTCTCGTCGATCGCCCAGAAGCCGACCAGCGCGTCGAGCTTGTCGGCGAGCGCGACCGCCACCGAGACCGGGTCGGTCGGGACGCGGTCGGAGGGGCCGAGCGGCTTGTAGTGCTCCTCGATGGCCGCGCAAACCGACGGATGCTCGCCCTGCAGCTCGGCGTATCTGCGGCCCATCAGCCCCTGCAGCTCGGGGAACTCGCCGACCATCTCGGTCGGCAGGTCGGCCTTGGCGAGCTTGGCCGCGCGCTCGGCCAGCGCCGGATCGGCCCCCACGATGAGGGCAAGCTCCCGCGCCAGCGCCGCGATGCGCTGCACCCGCTCGCCCTGCGTGCCCAGCTTGGCGTGGAAGACCACGCCGAGCCTGTCGAGCTTGGCCATGCGCTGGTCGAGCGGCTTGCCCAAGTCGAGCCCGAGCTTGTCGGCGCTCGCTTGCAGCGTATCGAGATCGGGCAGCGGGCCCCTGTCGGTCTGCCAGAAATAGGCCGCGTCGGAGAGCCGCGCGCGCACGACGCGCTCATTGCCAGCGATAATGGCCGCGCCGCCGTCGCTGGCGAGAAGGTTGGAGGTGAGGAGGAAGCGGCTGGAGAGCGCGCCGGTGGCGGGATCGCGCAACACAAAGCACTTCTGGTTCGCCCGGATCGTCGCGCGGATCGCCTCGGCCGGGATGTCGAGGAAGCGCTCCTCGAAGGCCCCCATCAGCACCACCGGCCATTCGACCAGCCCTGCCACCTCCTCCAGCAGACCCTCGTCCTCGACCAGTTCCAGCCCCTGCGCGAAGGCGAGCGTCTTCGCGTCGGCGAGGATGATCTCCTTGCGCCGGTCGGCGTCGAGCACGACGCGGGCCTTCTCGAGCGAGGTCACATAGTCGTCGAAACGCCTCACCGTGATCGCGCCCGGCGCATGGAAGCGGTGGCCGTATGTGACGTTCCCCGAGACGATCCCGTCGATCTCGAAGGGAACCACCTCCGGCTCCTCGGTCTCCGCCCCGAAGGTGCAGAGGATCGCATGCAGCGGCCGGACCCAGCGCAGGCTCGCGCCGGCGGCCGAGGCCCTGCCCCAGCGCATCGACTTGGGCCAGGGAAAGGCGCGGATCACGGCCGGCACGATCTCGGCTATTGCCGTGACCGTCTCGACGCCGGGTTTTTCCACGATGGCGACGTAGGAATCGCCCTTCTTCGGGTCGCTGACTATGGTCGCCTGAGCGAGCGAGCTCAGCCCCGCCGCCTTGAGGAAGCCCTGCACGGCGGCGTCGGGGGCGCCGACGCGCGGCCCCTTTCGCTCCTCGCGGACATCGCGGCCGCGCACGGGGAGCCCGGCGATGTGCAGCGCCAGCCGGCGCGGCGTGGCGAAGGCCTTGGCGCCCTCATAGACCAGCCCGCGCTCGACCAGCGCATCGGTGACGAGCCTGCGCAGATCGTCGGCCGCCTTGCGCTGCATGCGGGCGGGGATTTCCTCGGAGAAGAGTTCGAGCAGGAGATCGGGCATCAGGGTTGTCCAGTGATCGTGTTCATGATCTCGCGCGCGGCGAAAAATTTGGGGTGGGACGTCTCGGGAACCTCCTCGACGAATCCAAGCGACAAAACCATTTCGAGGTTCTTTTGCGCGGCGGGGTAGGTTACGCCGAGATGATCGGCAAGTTGCGGGATGGAAAAGACGGGGCGGGTGAAAAGCCGATCCACGATCGACAGAAGCAGCGCCGAGCGCCCGGCCGACTGGAGCGCCTTGCGATAGCGCTCGCGCAGCAGAAACAGCCTGTCGGCGATCGCGATCGTCTCGCGACAGGTCTCCTCGACGACCGAGAGGAAGAATGCGAGCCAGTTCTCCCACGCGCCCGACCGGGACACCTCGAACATCGCGTCGATATACTCGTCCTTGCGCCGCTCCAGAACGGGGCTGATGAACAGGGCCGGGTGCAGCAGCGCCTTGCGCTCGAACAGCGCAACGGGGATCAGAATACGGCCGACGCGGCCGTTGCCGTCGGCAAAGGGGTGGATGGCCTCGAACTGATAATGGATCAGGGCGGCATCGATGAGCGGCGGCGTCGTATCCCGGTCCGCCCGCTGGGCATAAAGTTCGAGCCTGCAAAGAGCGTCATACGATTCCTTTGGCGGCGCGGGCACGAAGCGGGCGGTTTCGATGGACGCCGAACCGATCCAGTTCTGGTGCTGCTTGAATTCTCCGGGCTCGATGGCGGCGCCGCGTGCGCGCGTCACGCCCTTGAGCAGATCGCGATGCGCCCCGCGGATCGTCCGGAGCGAGAGCGGAATCTCATCGAGGCTGCGCACGGCGTTACGGAGAGCGAGCGAGTAATTCAGCACTTCGCGCGTATCGCTGCTTTCGCCGGATGCGCCATAGCCGGCTTCCGCGAGCAAAAGCGCATCGACGGTCGTGTAAGTGCCTTCCATGCTCGATGAGGTCAGCGCCTCGCGCGCCTGCAAGGGCTGGATCAGGATATAGGGATCGGGCAGCGTCCTCAGAATGCCGTTCAGTTCGCCAAGCGCCTGCGTGGCCGAAACCAGCCGCGTCAGGATCGGCGCGTTGTCGAAGAGCGGGGGCAGATCATTCGGGACAAAAGCCCACTGCCCATGGAGCGTCGGAACGAGGTTTCCGGCCGGCGAGGCTTCGAAATGTTTTCTATCCACGTTTAAGTCCCAGCCCGACTTTTATAGAAAAGGCCGGTTTCGTTTAAAACTCCCTGGGAGTCTTATAGCAAGCGATAATGCGGCTCAGCCCGCTCCCCCGCCCGCCGTCCTGAGCCACGCGGCTCCGCACGCCTTGGCCAGCTCCCGCACCCGCAGGATGTAGCTCTGGCGCTCGGTGACCGAGATCACGCCGCGCGCGTCGAGCAGGTTGAACATGTGGCTCGCCTTGATGCACTGGTCATAAGCCGGCAGCGCGAGGGTGTGGCGCGGGTCGTCGGCGCCTTCGCCGGCTTCGCCCGCCGCCAGCAGCGCCCTGCACTCGGCTTCCGCGTCGGTGAAGTGGCGGAACAGCATACCGGTATCGGCGTGCTCGAAGTTGTGCCGCGAGAACTCCTGCTCGGCCTGCAGGAAGACTTCGCCATAGGAGACGCGGTCCTCGCCCTCGCCGCCGTTGAAATTCAGGTCGTAGACGTTCTCGACGCCCTGGACATACATCGCCAGCCGCTCGAGCCCATAGGTCAGCTCGCCCGCGACCGGCGCGCATTCGACGCCGGCGACCTGCTGAAAGTAAGTGAACTGGCTGACCTCCATGCCGTCGCACCAGCACTCCCAGCCGAGCCCCCAGGCGCCGAGCGTCGGGCTTTCCCAGTCGTCCTCGACGAAGCGGACATCGTGCAGGGCCAGATCGACGCCGATGGCTGCGAGCGAGTCGAGATAGAGCTGCTGCAGATCCGGCGGCGACGGCTTCAGAATGACCTGGAACTGATAGTAATGCTGGAGCCGGTTGGGGTTCTCGCCATAGCGGCCGTCCTTGGGCCGGCGCGAGGGCTGGACATAGGCCGCCTTCCACGGTTTCGGCCCGAGCGCGCGCAAGGTCGTCGCCGGGTGGAAGGTGCCGGCCCCGACTTCCATGTCGTAGGGCTGCAAGATCACGCAGCCATGCTGCGCCCAGAAGCGCTGGAGCGTCAGCAGGAGGCCCTGGAAGGAGCGGGCCGGGTCCAGAGCGTCCAGCGAGGGCGAATCGGAACCGGCTGGCGAGGCATGGGCGGCGTCCACGGCGATCGACTTTCTCTAGGGCGGGGCTGCACAAGGGCGGGGTTGCGCCCATGCTCTAGGGGTTGCGCGCGCGCGGTCAAGCCGCGGCGGAGCGGGAAGGCCGGAACCTGCGCCATCAGGATACGTTCATGATGCGCGTGGCAGCCTGCTCGGAAGGCGCGCCGCCCGTGGCGAATCGGAAGCGGCCGCCGCGCTGTCGTGATGGCTGCCGGCGCCGCCTCGCGGACGCCATCATGTCGCGATACCGCGGGACCGGAAGATGAAGCCAAGCTGAACGGCGCTGTGATCGGCCGTTCAGCAACCGGAGCCTAACATGTCTCCCACGGTGAAGAGGGCCGGTGCGGCCAATCGCGCCGGCGTCATGCAGGAAGAGGAGCCAGCATCATGTTCAAGAGAGTCGTTCTGGGCGTCGTCGCCGCCATGTCTTTCGTCGCAGCGGCGCTGTTCATCGCCCCGGCGATGGCCGCGCCCGTCGCGACAGGCCTCGCCCAGACCACGCAGGCGTCCGGGCCCGGAGTCGAGAAGGCGCAGTTCTACTACGGGCCGCGCCGGTATTACGGGCCGCGTCGCTATTATGGCCCGCGTCGCTTCTACGGGCCGCGCTTCTATGGCCCGCGCCCCTATTACGGGCCGCGCCGATACTATGGCCCGCCGCGCTTCTACGGCCCGCGCCGGTTCTACTACTGAGCCGCCAGCGTCGCGTGGCCACGGTGGATCGCCTCGCATGACGGGGTGAAGCGGCCATCGGGTCCGTTGAGAACGAAGGCCGGCAGCAGCGCTGCCGGCTTTTTGCTGTTCAGGGTGGCCTGGACGATGACCCTGATCGCCGGCTCGCCCGCGCCAGCGTGAATCGGCCGGATCAACACTCCGCCGAAGCCGGTGGAAAGCCCGGCCAGAAGCTCGGGCAGCGCCTGCGCCTGATGAATGATCGCGACCTGACCGGACGGAGCGAGCAGCCGCCGCGCCGCGCGCAGCCAGAGCGCCAGGGGCGCGTCCGCGACATGGGCGGCGCGGCGGTTGGCGACAGGCGAGGCCCTGACGGCGCCCCGGGCGAAGAAAGGCGGGTTCATCGCCACGCAGCCGAAGCTCCCCGACGCGAGCCCCGCAGCCGCGAAGGCGGCGGCTGGAGCCGCCACGTCGATCGTGACGACGCCGACGCGTCCGCCGAGCCGGTTCAGCGCGATGTTCTGGCCAGCCAGCGCCGCCAGCTCCGGGTCGCGCTCGACGAGCGTCACGCGCAGTTCCGGCTGCGCCAGCGCCGCCGCGAGCCCGACCGTGCCGGCGCCGGCGCCGAGATCGGCGAGCGCACCGTCGCCCAGCGCCGGCAGGGAGGCCGCAAGCAGGATGGCGTCGCTGCCGGCGCGGTGGCCGCGCGCCGGCTGGCGCAGGATCAGCGCGCCGTCGAGCAGCCTGTCCTCGACGACGGCGCCGAGGTCGGCGCGCCCCGCGATGTCAGCCATCGCGCAGTTCGGCGCCGAAGCCGGCGTCGACCAGGAGCGCGCGGGCGCGCATCCGGTCGGCCTGCCGCACCAGCAGCCGCCGCGGGAACGCGCCGATCATGCCCTCCAGCGCGCTGATGTGCTGGTCGGCGATCATGCAATCGAGATTGGCCGAGGCCAGCAGCGCCTCGATCGCGCCGAGCAGGACGATGTCGTTGGTGCGGACGAGTTCGTGCATGCGCCATGGAGCCTCGTCGCGGGCGAGCTTGCAAGCCCCCTTGCGCCAAGCCCCTTTGCGCGCGAGCGCCCCGCCCGGCGCCTGCGGCGCCATTGGGCGATTGCGGGGGCTGGTCACGCATGCGAGCTTTATGGCAAGGCAGAGCCGCGTCGCGAGGACGCCGAACCGGCCGGAGTTGAGCGTGGGCGTCGTCGTACCATTCGAGGACAAGGAAGCGGGCGAGGCGCGGATCGACGACCTCGTCGCCCTGACGCGGGCGGGCATGGAGCGCGTCAACGCGATGATCCTGTCGCGCACCGGCTCCGACGTCGCGATGATCCCGGAGGTCGCCAAGCATCTGATCTCGTCTGGCGGCAAGCGCCTGCGGCCGATGCTGACTCTGGCGACGGCGGGACTGTGCGGCTATCGCGGCGACGGGCATGTGCGGCTCGCGGCCTCGGTCGAGTTCATGCACACGGCGACGCTGCTGCACGACGACGTGGTCGACGAGAGCGACATGCGCCGCGGCAAGCTCGCGGCGCGGATGCTCTGGGGCAACGAGGCGAGCGTGCTCGTGGGCGATTTCCTGCTCGGCCAGGCTTTCCGCATGATGGTCGAGGTCGGCTCGCTGCGCGCGCTCGACATCCTGTCCACCGCCGCCGTGGTGATCGCCGAGGGCGAGGTGATGCAGCTCGCCGCCGCCAAGAACACGGAGACGACGGAGGACGAGTATCTGGCCGTGATTCGCGGCAAGACGGCGGAGCTGTTCGCGGCCGCCTGCGAGGTCGGCCCGGTGATCGCCGGTTCGCCGAAGGGCGACGCCGCCGCCTGCCGCAGCTACGGGCTCAATCTCGGCATCGCCTTCCAGTTGATCGACGACGCGCTCGACTATGGCGGCGTCGCTGCGAGGCTGGGCAAGAACACCGGCGACGATTTCCGCGAGGGCAAAATCACGCTGCCCGTGGTGCTCTCGTTCCGGCGCGGCTCGGAAAGCGAGCGGGCGTTCTGGCGGCGGACCCTACGGGACGGCGAGATCGGCGAGACCGACCTCGACGAGGCCCGCGCGATCATGCGCCGCCACCGCGCGCTCGATGACACGATCGAGCGCGCCGAGCACTACGCCAAGATGGCCAAGGACGCGCTCGGCCTGTTCCCAGCCTCGCCGATGAAACAGGCGCTGAACGAAACAGTCGATTTCTGCGTGTCGCGGGCGCATTAGGTGAAGAGGCCCGCGCTGCCGAATGTGTCGAACGGCGCCATGGGCCGCCGCCCGACCCCGCACGCGGTTCTGCTTTTGGTTCGGCTGGCAAGTGACCGTTGGCCATGGCGCCCCGCGACGGTCCGCGCCGCATGTCTCATCTCCGGAAAGCAGCCAACGGAGACGTTGCGCCCGGATCGGCTACCGGACGCCTGCCGCGCGGTGCGGCGGAGCGTGGCGCGAACCGCTGCGTCGCGCGTCCAGTCCCGGCGACCATCGGCTCGCGGGCCGCAGGGCGCGATTTCAAGGTGCGGGTTCAAAACCGGTAGGTCAAACCGGCTACGGGCCCCTGCAGCGTCGTGTCGAAGACGTAACCGTCCGAGCGGTAGTCTGCTCTCAGGATTTTGTAGCCGGCCGAGACCGACAGGCGATCGGTCAGGGTGTAATTGGCTGTCGCCAGCACCTGCCAGGTCAGTCGCGAACCTGCGCCAAAGCCGCCGATATCGCCCTGGGCCTGGATCGAAAGCCGGTCTGTCAGCCCGTAAAAAGCGCGTAAGCCGATGACGGGGTCGATCCAGTCGAAGCTCTCACGACGCGAGATCGACACAGGCCCGTAGCTGACAGTGACCTTGTTGGAGACGTTCCAGAAGCGGGCGCCGGCGAGAATGTCGAGCGTGAACGGAGCCGTGGCGATAATGCGATACCCGGCCTGGAGAGACACATTGATCTCCCGCGTATCGACCTTCGCCGAAAGGCCGCGAACCGGGCCGAAAATCGGAACGCGCTCGATCGCCTTATCCTCGCTGGTATCGACCAGCATAGCGTCGGCGGAGGCGACGAAGCGGCCGTTGCGATGCCAGACATGCAGAAAACCGCCGAAATTCAGATTGTCGAGGACGTCGCCGAAGGACTTGCTGATCCCGATCGTCGGCGCCGCGCGGAACGGTGAGACATTGCCGCGGATGCCGCTCGCCCAGAGGTAGGGCGTGACCTGCAGCACCCAGTCCACGGAAGCCGGATCGGGCGGCGCGGCGGCTGGCGCCCTGGCGCCGAGATCGGCCGCCCCGGCGGGACGCCCGCAAACCAGGGCGCCGGCGATCAGCCAGATTCGAAGGCCGTTGCTCATGGTCCAGCCTCCCTTCATGCCGTCAGCGTATTCTTGTGGATGCGTCCGTCCTTGACGATCAGACGGAAGTTCCTGTCTGGATCGCCGATCAGACCGATGTCGGCGAGCGGGTCGCCCGCGACGGCGACCACGTCGGCAAGAGCCCCCTTCTCGAGGACGCCGAGGCGGGACGAATAGGGATTGCGCGCGCCCGACATCGCCAGCAGCTCGCCGGAATGGCTGGTCGCCATGCGAAGAACCTCGGCCGGCTCGAACCATCGCGCGAGCTTGGCGAGCTGGCGACCCTGGCTGGCGGTCCGCGTCGGCGCGAACAGGATGTCGGTGCCGAAGGCCATTCTGACCTTGTGTTTGCGGCCGAGCTCGAAAGCGCGCTCGGTGCCCTGCGCGATCTTCCGCTGATCAGCCTGCTGCTCCGGGTTCTGATAGACGTTGCCGTCCTCATCGGCGAGGAAGGGCTGGATGCTCCACCAGGCTCCGGCGCCGGCCATCATCCGGACTGTTTCCTCGTCGGCGAGCTGGCCGTGTTCGATCGAGCGGACGCCGGCGGCGAGCGCGCGGCGGATACCGGAGGAGGTGTAGACATGGGCGCAGACATAAGTGCCCCAATCGGCTGCCGCGCCGACGGCCGCGCGCATCTCGGCCTCGGAATACTGTAGCGTGTCGATCGGGTCATAGGAGGAGGCGACCCCGCCACCGGCCATGATCTTGATCTGGCTGGCGCCGAGCATGAGCTGCTCGCGCACGCGCCGCACCACCTCCGTCTCTCCGTCGGCTATCATCGCGATGCCTGCGCGCTCCGCCTGGCTGAGACTGGATTGCGGCGAGCGCGGCAGGTCGCTGCGCATACGGAAATCGCCATGACCGGAGGTTTGCGAGATCATCGCGCCGGAGGGGTAAATGCGCGGACCCGCGAAGCGGCCTTCGTCGATCGCGCGCTTGAGCGCGAAGGCCGGGCCGCCGACGTCCCGCACCGTGGTGAACCCGCGCAGAAGCGTCCGCTGCGCCTCCTGTGCGGCGACGAGATGAACGTAAGGCACGTCGGCCGTCACCGCCACGAGTTGAGGAATCGCCGCCAGCAACGTGTGCCAATGCGCGTCGATCAGGCCGGGGATCAGCGTCGTGCGCTGGCAATCGAGGACAATGGCGTCAGCGACAGCCTGTCCTGCCGGAATCAGATCCACGATGGCATGGCCGGTGATCAGAAGGTCGCGCCCCTCGACGGGCTGCGCCGACAGCCCGTTGAAAATCTTCGCTCCGCGCAGCAGCAGCGGCCGGTCGCCCGGTTGCGCGAGCGCGGGAAGGGGCGACGCCAGCCCGGCGAAGCTGGCCGCGATGCCGGCGAGCACGGCACGGCGCGAAAGTCCCTCGCCGACTCGCTCGCACAGGCCGACCGCCGCGGATCCGTCGCAGGCGCAGCCGCTCGGTCCAGCGAGGTGTCCGTATTTGTGGCCGAGACGTCTCATCTCACCTGCACGCGGCTGATCATGCAACCTGTCCCCGCACCCGATCGGGTCAGAAAGTAGAAGCACAAACGCTCGACGGCTAGGTCATAAATAACAGGCGTGTCCGGCACGGCCCGATGAAACATTGCAGCCATCAGGCCAGAAGCCGGCTCAGAACTGGTCGGCCGCGTTCATGTCGGCTTGCTTCGGGGCCTCCGCGCGTCTGAAAACAGGCCGCGCCGCACTATTCCTTCGACTTGCCGGGACAATGGCAGGCATTCGATTCAATTCATCAGGACACTTGGTTCGCAGTCGGTGCAACAACGGCCGCCGGCGCTCCGCGAGCCCTCACCCGCGGCGCGCCGCCTCGATCTTCGCCACGTCGATCTTGCCCATCTCCATCATCGCCGTGAACGCCCGCCTGGCTTCCTCGCCGCCGGCGGCCATCGCCTGCGTCAGCACGCGCGGGGTGATCTGCCAGGAGATGCCCCATCTGTCCCTGCACCAGCCGCAGGCGCTTTCCATGCCGCCATGGCCGACGATGGCGTTCCAGTAACGGTCGGTCTCCTCCTGATCGTCGGTGGCGATCTGGAAGGAGAAGGCCTCGCTGTGCCTGAAGGCCGGGCCGCCGTTCAGGCCCATGCAGGGGATGCCGGCGACGGTGAAATCGACCGTCAGCACGTCGCCGGCCTTGCCGGAGGGGTAGTCGGCCGGGGCGCGGTGGACGGCGTGGACTGCGCTGTCGGGAAAGGTCTGCGCATAGAAGCGGGCGGCGGCCTCGGCGTCTTTGTCGAACCAGAGGCAGATCGTGTTTTTGGCAATCGGCATGGCGTGTCCTTTCGCTGTCAACCGCCCAGCAGCAGCCGCGCCCCGCAGGCGTCGAGGCCGGCGGGGGCCGCGTTGGGAAAGCGCTTTCTGGCGAGGCGCGCCATGTCGCCGCGATGGCGCGGGCTGCCGAGATAGCTTTGCTGCGGGATGACCGCATCGAGCGGCGTGTGCAGGAAGAGCTGGACGTCGGCGCCGCCGGTCATGGCCCAGACCGCCTCCACGCAGGCCGTCTGAGTGTCCGCGCAGGACGCCGTGCAGACATTCCGAACGGCTGCGGCCTCGGGCGCCGTCATCAGGATGGCGCGCGCGCTTGCAAAAGCCCGCTCGCGCGCCGGCTCGGAGGCGGCCTTGAAGGGGGCGTCTCCCTCGACGCCGATCCGTCCCCTGCGCAGCACCCGCCCGGTGAGATTGGCGGCCTGCGGGACGGGCACGCCCGCCATCAGCGCGTAGTCGAGGCTGAAGAACAGCAACTGCTGCAGGCTGCCGGTCCATTCCGGCAAGAGCGCCTCGGCGAGGGCGGCGCGCAGGCGCTCGGCCGTCTCCGGCGAGGGCGGCGTCGGATAGACGGTGGGCGACAGGCGCATCGCCGCGCCCCACCAGACCCAGAAGCGCATCTCTTTGGGCAGCGTGCCGCCGGCTGCGCCCTCCGCCAGCGAGGACGGGTTTTCATTGAAGGTTCTGGCCAAAGCCGGCCGCGCCGCCTCGATCTGGCCAAGCGCGAGCAGGGGTTTGGGGTCGCCCTTCTGCTGCGCGACTTCGAACGCCTCGGCCAGCGCGCGGCGGGTCTTGACGCCCTTCAGCCAGGATTCACCTGAGAGCCCGCCCGGTTTGCGCAGAAGCGCGATGCGCTGGGTCCGGTCCAGCCCCTTGACGTAGTCGCTCTCAAAGCTGCGCGGCTCGATCACGCCGAGAGCCAGCATGGCGTCCTCGTCGCCGGCATTCGCCAGAGCGGACAGAGCGGGCAGCGCCCTGGCGTCGTCATCGGCGAGCCAGGCCGCGATGGCCTCGTCCAGCGGCGCGGCGCGCAGGGGCAGCGCCGTCAGGATCAGGATAAAGGCCAGGACGATGCGCATGCTGCGACCTCCTCCGGGACGCAACCGCATGGTTGCAGCCAAACCCGCTCCTCACGGTAGCGACGCATCCGCGCGCCGACAACAGGGCGCTCGGGCGTCAGCGCAACAGCGTCGGCTTGACCCACCACCCCGGCTCCGCACGCGCCAGCGCCTTCGCCGCGACCGCGCTCGCGCGGCAGTCGTCGAACAGCGCAAAGCAGGTCGCGCCCGAGCCCGACATGCGGGCGAGGCGGCAGCCGGGCTGCGCGGCCAGACGCCGCAGGACGTCGGCGATGACGGGGGCGAGCCGGCGGGCCGGAACCTCCAGGTCGTTGGGGCTGGCGGAGAGCGCGGCGACCAGGCGGGCGGTCTTCGCGACTGCATTATCCGTCCTTGCGAGCGCAGCGAAGCAATCCAGCGTCTCGCCCAGTCCCTCTGGATTGCTTCGCTGCGCTCGCAAGGACGGGTCGAGCGGCGGCGCGGCCAGCCCCTTGAACACCGCCACCGTGGCCACCGCCACGCCCGGATTGACCAGCACGGCGAACAGCGGCGGCAGCGCGAGCGGAGGCCCGAGCACCTCGCCCAGCCCCGACATCGTCCGGGCGCGGGAGGCGAGGCAGACCGGCACGTCCGCGCCGGTTCCTGCCGCGGCGCGCAGGAGGACAGGGTCGTTTTCGTCGATGCCGTTCAACCTCGCCAGCAGGCGCAGCGCGCCGGCGGCGTCGGCCGAGCCGCAGCCGACGCCCGACGCCAGCGGCAGGCGCTTGACCAGATGGAAGCGGCCGAGGCGC
>JAKFWE010000099.1 GCA_021732895.1 Allobosea sp.
TCCGCGCCGCAACCTCGCACGAAGGCTCCGGCCGGGGAAGCGCGGCGAGCCCGTCCCACGGCGTGCGTTAACCTTTTCTTAACAATAACCTTCGCAAGCGCCGGCCGGCATGGCACAACGATCGGGTGAAACCGAGCCTCGCCTTGTTTCTGTTCCATCTCCTGACCCGTTTCGACGGCCGCATCGGGCTGCGCGCGTTCTGGCTGGGCAACGGGCTCATCGCGCTGGCGCTGCTCGGCGTCGAATGGGCCGCCTCGCGCAACCCCGGCCTCGCGGCCGAACGGGCGGCCGCCTTCGCGCAGGCTTTCGCCTTGTTTCCCTGGGCGGCGCTGGCGGCCAAGCGCGCCGCCGACCGCGGCGGCGCCCCGCTTTTCGGCATTCTGCTGGTCTGCGCGATCGTGCTGCCCGGACAGCTCGTGGCGCTGATGCCGGTCGCCTGGACGCCTTCGCTGCGCACGATCTCGCTCATCGCCTGGCTCGCCGCGCTGGTCGATCTCGGCCTGCTGCCGGGAGTTTCGGAGGCAAGCGGCGCCCGCCAAAGGGCCGAGATCGCGGCGGCGCCAGGCGCGGCCAGACCGGCGGCATGAGTTCGTCCGCCCCAGAGGGCTTCGATCCCGCCGACCCCGTCGCCCTGACCCGGGCGCTGGTGCGCTGCCCCTCGGTCACGCCGTACGAGGGCGGGGCGCTTGCCCTGCTCGAGAGCGTGTTGCGGGAAGCGGGCTACGCGGTCGAGCGGCCGGTCTTCAGCGCGCCCGGAACGCCCGATGTCGAGAACCTTTACGCCCGCATCGGCACGCAGGGGCCGGTGCTGGCCATCGCGGGCCATACCGACGTCGTGCCGGTCGGCGACGCCGCCGCCTGGACGCGCGAGCCGTTCGGCGCCGAGATCGTCGATGGCCTGCTCTATGGTCGCGGCGCCTGCGACATGAAGGGCGGTCTGGCGGCGATGATCGCCGCCGCGATACGCTTTCGGGGCGAGAACCCCGATGCGCCCGGTTCGATCGCCTTCCTGGTCACGGGCGACGAGGAAGGGCCCGCGGTCAACGGCACCGTCAAGCTGCTCGAATGGGCGCATGCCAGAGGCGAGCGCTTCGACCATTGCCTGCTCGGCGAGCCGACCAATCCCGCGACGATGGGCGACATGATCAAGATCGGCCGGCGCGGCTCGCTGACCGGCAAGCTCACCGTTCATGGCAGGCAGGGCCATGTCGGCTATCCCCATCTCGCGGAGAATCCGATCCGCGGCATGGTCCGCCTGCTGGCGGCGCTGGACGCGGCGCCGCTCGACGCCGGGACGGCGCATTTCGACCCGAGCAATCTCGAGGTCACGACGCTCGATGTCGGCAACTCTGCGACCAATGTCGTGCCGGCGCAGGCGAGGGCGGTCTTCAACATCCGCTTCAACGACCTCTGGACGCCGGACACGCTCGCCGCCGAGATCGAGGGCCGGCTTCGCGCGGCGGCTGGCAACGCCGTGCGCTATGAGCTCGCCTTCGAGCCGACCAACGCCGTCGCCTTCCTGACGGAGCCCGGCCCGTTCGTCGAAATGGTCGCCGACGCCGTCGAGGCGCAGACCGCCCGGCGGCCGGCGCTCTCGACCACCGGCGGCACCTCGGACGCCCGCTTCATCAGGCGCTACTGCCCCGTGGTGGAATACGGAGTGGTCGGCCAGACGATGCATCAGGTCGATGAGCGCGTCGCCGTCGCCGATCTGATCGCGCTGGAGACGATCACGCACCGTGTGCTGCGAGCCTATTTCGGCGCGGCGTCCTCGTAGTCCACCCCCGCCAGATAAAGCCCGCAGGGCGGCGCCAGCGCCGCGCATTGCGAACGGTCGCGCGCCGCCAGCACCTTGCCGACCTTGTGCTCCGGCCAGCGGCCCGCGCCGACCATCTTGAGGCAGCCGACCATCGAGCGCACCTGATGGTGCAGGAACGACCGGGCGTTCGCGTAGATCACGATCTCCGGGCCCTCGCGCGTCACGTCGAGGCGGTCGAGCGTGCGCACCGGCCCGTTGGCCTGGCATTCGGCGGCGCGGAATGTGGTGAAGTCGTGGTGGCCGACCAGCGCCCTGGCGGCACGGTCCATCGCCTCGTGATCGAGGCGCATCGGCACGTGCCAGAGCCGGTCGCGCTCCAGAGCCGGCTGGGCGCGCCGATCGAGGATCCGGTAGATGTAGTGGCGCCGCCGCGCGGAAATCCGCGCATCGAAACTCTCCGGCACGATCTCGGCGCGCAGCACCGAGACAGGCAGGCGTTTCAGCCGCGCGTTGCTGGCGTCGCGGACGACGTCGCTGCGCCAGTCCGCAGCGAGATCGACATGCGCGACCTGATGCGTCGCGTGCACGCCGGCGTCGGTGCGTCCGGCGCAATGCAGCCTGACCGGATGGCCGCAGAAGCCTTCGATCGAATCCTCGACGCTCTGCTGCACCGAGGGGCCGTTCGCCTGACGCTGCCAGCCCGAGAACGGCGTGCCGTCATATTCGATGACGAGCTTGTAGCGCGGCATCAAAGCCTCGCGCCGGCGAGGAGCCTCGCTCCGCGCAGGAATTCCGAACCGCTCATCGGCTTGCCGCCGGCGCGCTGGACTTGCAGCAGCTTCACCGCGCCCTCGAGGCAGGCGACCGTGGCCTCGCCATCGAGCAGCGTTCCTGGCTCCGCCGCGCCGCCCGCGAGCCGTGTGCGCAGAACTTTCAGCCGCTCCGGCCCCTTGCCGAGATCGATCTCCGCGAAAGCGCCGGGAAAGGGCGATAGCCCGCGTGCGAGATTGTGGACCTGGCTCGCCGGGCGCGACCACTCCAGTTTGCCCTCGGCGTTGGTCAGCTTGGCGGCGTAGGTGACGCCCTCCTGCGCCTGGGCGGTGAAGCGCAGGGCGCCGCGCCCGAGCGCCGCCAGCGCGCGCGCCATCAGATCGGCGCCGAGCGGCGCCAGCGCGTCGTGCAGTTCGCCGGCCGTCATATCCGGGCCGATGGCGCGCTTCTCGACCATGCCGACCGGGCCGGTGTCGAGCCCGGCCTCCATCTTCATCACGCAGACGCCGGTTTGCGCGTCGCCCGCCAGCACCGCCCGCTGGATCGGCGCCGCCCCGCGCCAGCGTGGCAGCAGCGAGGCGTGCAGGTTGAGGCAGCCCAGCTCGGGCAGATCGAGAATGCTCTGGGGCAGGATCATGCCATAGGCGACGACGACGGCGACATCGGCCCGATGCGCGGCGAAGGTCTCGACGGTCTCGGGCGTCCGCAGGGTTCCGGGCGTCAGGACCGGAATGCCGAAGCGCTCGGCCGCACGCTGGACCGGCGATGGCTTCCGTTCGAGCCCGCGCCCCGCCTGCGCCGGCGCGCGCGTATAGCAGGCGACGATCTCATGTCCGTGGCCGACGATCTCGGTCAGGGTCGGCACGGCGAAATCGGGCGTGCCCATGAACACGACGCGAAGGCTCATGTGACGTGTCCAAGGCCGTCATTGCGAGCGCAGCGAAGCAATCCAGAGCCGCGCGCTCCATGTCCCTCTGGGTTGCTTCGCTGCGCTCGCAATGACGGGTGATGCACCGACACGCTCAAGCGCCCTCGCGCTTCGCCTGCTTGGCGAAGCGCTTGGTCACGCGCTCGCGCTTGAGCCGCGACAGGTGGTCGATGAAGAGCACGCCGTTGAGATGGTCGATCTCGTGTTGCAGGCAGATGGCGAGCATGCCCTCGGCCTCGATTTCATGGCCCTCGCCGTCGAGACCCATGTAGCGAACCCTGATCGCCTTCGGCCGTTCGACCTCCTCGTAATAGTCCGGGATCGAGAGACAGCCCTCCTCATGGCTGTAGGTCTCTTCCGAAAGCCAGGTGATCTCCGGATTGAGGAAGATCATCGGCTCGCGCGGCGCCGGCGCCTCGCCCTCGGCCGCCGGCCTCGAGACATCGATGGTGACGACGCGCCTGGCCACGCCGATCTGGATGGCGGCGAGGCCGATGCCCGGCGCGTCGTACATCGTCGCCAGCATGTCCTCCGCGAGCGTCCTGATCTCGGGCGTGACCGCCGTCACGGGCGCGGAGACGTGCCTGAGCCGTGGATCTGGCAGGATGACGAGCGGACGAATAGCCATCGGGGCTCTGCATGGTGTTTCTGTGAACTCGGCGCGACATAAGCCGTTGTGGGCGAACGGTCAAACCGTTCCGCTTTCGTTCGACTTCGTCCGCGAATCGGCTAGGCTGCCGCCATGACCGAGATCGCTTTCATCCTGCTCGATCGGCCCGTGACCTGGGGCGAGGCCGCGCTCGGCTTCGCCGGGCTCGGCCTGCTGCTGCTGGTCCTGATGGCCGCGACGTCATGGCGCGGCTCGCGCCGGCGCGAGATCGAGGCGGCGATGGCGGCGGAGCGCGCCCGCGAGATGGACGACAAGGTCGCCGAGATGAACCGCTCGCAGGCGGAACTCGCCGGCCGGCTGCAATCCATGGCCGAGATCCTCTCGACCCGGCAGGGCGACCTCGCCCGCCTCGTCGCCGACCGGATGGACGGGTTGCGCCAGCAGGTCGGCAGCGGGCTGGAGCAGAATGTCCGCCAGACCACCGAGAGTCTCGGCAAGCTGCAGGAGCGGCTGGCCGTGATCGATTCCGCCCAGAAGAACCTGACCGACCTGACCTCCGAGGTGGTGACGCTGAAGGACGTGCTCTCCAACAAGCAGGCGCGCGGCGCCTACGGGCAGGGCCGGATGGAGGCGATCATCCGCGACGGGCTGCCGAGCGCGTTCTTCGCCTTTCAGCCCCAGCTCTCCAACGGCAAGCGCCCGGACTGTCTCGTGACGCTTCCCGGGGACGGGCGCGGCCTCGTGATCGATGCGAAATTTCCGCTGGAGAGCTTCACCTTGCTGCGCGAGGCGCGCGGCGAGGATGCGAGGAAGGCGGCCGGCATGCGGGTGCGCAACGATGTCGGCGTGCATGTGAAGGATATCGCCGAGCGCTATTTCCTCGCCGGCGAGACGCAGGACATGGCGCTGCTCTTCGTGCCGTCTGAATCGATCTATGCCGACCTGCACGAGCATTTTGACGACGTGATCCAGAAGGCGAGCCGCGCCCGGATCATGATCGTCTCGCCCTCGCTGCTGGCGCTGGCGATCCAGCTCATGCAGTCGCTGGTGCGCGACGCCCGCATGCGCGAGGAGGCGCAGGTGATCCAGTCCGAGGTCGGCAAGCTGCTCGCCGATGTCCGGCGGCTCGGCGAGCGGGCCGAAAAGCTCGACCAGCATTTCCGTCAGGCGCAGGAGGACGTCGCCGGCATCCGCACCTCGGCCGGCAAGGTCACGAGCCGCGGCGAACGCATCGGCGCGCTGGAGTTCGACGATGCCAAGGGCGAGCCGAAGCTGCCGTTTTCGGCCGGGCTGCCGCTGAAGGATGCGGCGGAGTGAGGCAAGCCGATTGGCCGTTGATCAGCCCGCATGCTTGCATTATATGAATGATGCGAATTGTCCGGAGGCTGTCCCATGCGCGTCACGACGGCGGAATTCATCAAGAACTATGGTTCGCTCGCCGACAAGGCGCTGGCGGAGCCGCTGACGATCACGAAGAACGGTCGCGATAGGCTCGTCGTGATGTCCGCCGGCGAATACGAACGGCTCCTGCGTCGGGATCGCCGCGTCGTGCGGGCGGAAGATTTGTCAGAGGAAGAGCTTGATCTCATTTCAAAGGCCGAGATGCCCCCCGGCTACGAGCATCTCGACGCCGAACTCGCGGACTGGAAATTTTGAGTTGGCCCACGCCCGTTCCGGGGCTCGTGATCCGCTATGCCTACCTCTGGAAGCGGGAAGCGGTTTTCGGCCGGGAGGAAGCGCCGAAAGACAGGCCTGCGGCGATCGTCCTCACCGTAGCGGACGAGTCCGGCAGGCCACGCATCTACGCACTGCCGATCACGCACTCGCCTCCACTGGACGCCGATGATGGCATCGAGATCCCGCTCGTCACGAAGCGCCGTCTCGGTCTGGACGGGGAGCAGTCCTGGATCATGTTGACGGAAGCCAACGTCTTTCTTTGGCCGGGGCCGGATTTGCGCATTCTGCCGGGTTCTGACGCTTCCAGCATAGCCTACGGCATGCTGTCGCCGGGCGTACTGCGCGGGATCAGAAAGCGCTTCCTCGAACGCGCCCGGCGTCGGCAGTTGCGGCTCGTTCCACGACCGGACTGAGCGCATTCACCCCACCTTCAACACCGCCGACAGCTCCGGCTTCACGTTCAGCGTCTGGAACACGACGCAATAGCGCTCGGTGAGCTTCAACAACGTGTCGAGCTTGTCCTGCGGGGCGTCGGTCTCGACCTCGAAGGAGAGCCGGATCGCCTTGAAGCCGACGGCGGCATCCTTGGCCACGCCGAGCGTGCCGCGAAAATCGAGATCGCCCTCGGCCTTGACCACGCCCTTCTTCAATTCGATCTCGAGCGCGGTCGCGACCGCCTTCAGCGTCACGCCGGCGCAGGCGACCAGCGCCTCCAGCAGCATGTCGCCCGAGCACAGCTCCGCGCCCGAGCCGCCCGTCGCCGGATGCAGGCCGGCGAGCGCGATGGCGCGCCCGGTCTCGACCTTGCAGGCGATGTGCTGGTCGTCGAGTTCGCCGCGCGCCGTCAGCGTCACCACGGCGGCGTCCGGCGTTTCGCGGTAGCGTTCCTTGAGGGGCGCCTGAAGGCTGCGCAAGGCGGTCAGATCCATGGGGTTGATCTCCGGCGACGGGTTGATGGCGGAAGGCAGGCATAGAGCCCGGCGCGGCCGGACGCCAGCCGGCTCGCGATTGGCCGCCTTCCGTTCACATGGCGGCGGCGAGACCTGGACGGGGCGTGGCGAAAGGCGCCGCCATCAGCGTGCGGGCGACCTCGCGCCTCAGCGCCCGCATGCCCGCGCTTTCCGGATCGCGCGGGCGCGGCTGCAGGTTGACGAAGCCCGCCACGATGCGGGGCGTGCGCCCGCGCAGCACCAGAATCCGGTCGGCGAGCCGAGCCGCCTGTCCGGCGTCGCGCGTCGTCAGCACGATGCCGGGCCGGCTCTCGCGCCAGAACGTGAGCAGTATCTCCTCGAGCCGGGCCCGCGCGCCGTGCGACAGCGGCGCGAAAGGCTCGTCCATCAGCAGCGCGGCTGGCCGTGACAGGTAGATGCGCGCCAGCGCCACCGCGTGGCGCTGCTCCGCGTCGAGTTCGCCCGGCCTCGCCTGCGCCAGTCCGCCGAGCCCCGTCCGGCCGAGGGCGTTGGCGACGAGCCCCTCGCGGCTGAAAGACGAAAGCCCGCCACGGCCGAAGGCGACATTCTCGGAAAGGCTCAGCCAGGCGCGCAGCGCCGGCTCGCGCGTCAGGTGGGCGGCGTTCGCCGGCATCGCGCCTGATGCGGATCTGACGACCTCCGATCGATCGACATCGTCCGCCAGCAGCAGGGCGACGATCTCGCCAGCCCGGAAGCAGCCCGCCAGCGCCGGCGGGGGCGCGTCCGCGGCATGTGGAACTTGGAGCGGAATGATGTCCGGCATGGCGCTGGTCTCGCATGGTGGGGCGGGACCATGGGCGCTCGTCTCGAACGGCCATCTTCCCACGCTTTAGCTGCATTTGTTTCGCGCCCGCAAGCTGGTGGCTCAAATCGGCGCGTATCCGCTTCCTAGGTTCGTGCGTTCGATATGTCAAACGAAGTTTCAGGACCCTGCGCTGTCGCCGGGCAAAGCCTTCGCCCTCTGGCCTGCGCTGCGCCGGCGGCTTTCGGCTGCGTGCGGCGGCGTGTTACGACCGGACAGGGCGCGCCGCTCCGCCCGATTCGAGGGGTTCAGCCATCGTGTCAGCCCTTGCAGACCGCCCCGGCCTGGCGCTCGCCGAGCTGCTGGAAAGCCCGCCTGCCGCCGTGGCGCGGCTGGTCGGTGAACTTGGCCGCGCCAGTTCCGGCGACCTGCGGCAGGCGCTCGTCGCCGGCCTGCGCGCGGCGCTCGACGAAGGCCATGCCTCGGCGCGCGAAATCCTGGCCGGCCCGCGCAACGGTCTCGCCTGCGCGCGCCGCCTGTCGGCGGTGATGGATGCGGTCGTTTCCTGCCTGCATGCGGCCGCGACCCGGCATTTCTACCCGGCGGTCAATCCGTCGCAATCCGAGCGCATCGCGGTCGTCGCGGTCGGCGGCTATGGCCGGGGCACGCTCGCGCCGGGCTCCGATGTCGACCTCCTCTTCCTGTTTCCCCACAAGCAGACCGCCTGGGGCGAGAGCGTCGTCGAGGCGATGCTCTATCCGCTCTGGGATTTGAAACTGAAGGTCGGGCATTCGGTGCGCTCGATCGACGACTGCGTGCGCGAGGCGCGCGCCGACATGACGATCCGCACGGCGCTGCTGGAGGCGCGTTTCCTGGTGGGCGATGCGCCGCTGTTCCACGACATGGTCCGGCGCTTCGGCGCCGAGATCGTCGAGGGCAGCGCCGCGGCCTTCACCGAGGCCAAGCTCGCCGAGCGCGAGACGCGGGTGCGCCGGGCCGGCGCCTCGCGCTATCTGGTCGAGCCCAACGTCAAGGACGGCAAGGGCGGTCTGCGCGATCTCAACACGCTGTTCTGGATCGCCAAATACGCCTATCGCGTCGAGGATGCGAGCGACCTCGTCGCGGCCGGCCTGTTCGACACTCAGGAATACCTGATGTTCCAGCGCTCGGAGGAGTTTCTCTGGCGCGTGCGCTGCTGGATGCATTTCCTCACCGGCCGGGCCGAGGAACGCCTGTCCTTCGACCTTCAGCGCCAGGTCGCGACGGCGACGGGCTATGCCGGCCGCAGCGGACAGGCCCCGGTCGAGCGCTTCATGAAGGCCTATTTCCTCGTCGCCAAGGATGTCGGCGATCTGACCGCCATCGTCTGCGCCGCGCTGGAGGCGCGTCAGCAGAAGCCGCGCGCCTCGCTCAGCCGTCTGATCGGCTCCTTCACCAAGCGCTCGCGCGTGCGCGCGCTCGGGCACCCCGACTTCACGCTGAAGAGCCGGCGGCTCAACGTCGTCGATGCGGACGCCTTCCGCCGCGACCCGGTCAACCTGCTCAGGCTCTTCGAGATCGCCAGCCGCGACGACATCGCCATCCATCCCGACGCCAGCCGGCTGGTGACGCGCTCGCTCAGGCTGGTCAACGCGCAACTGCGCGCCGATCCCGAGGCGAACCGCATCTTCCTCGAAATCCTGACCGCGCGGCGCTCGCCGGAAGCGGTTCTGCGGCGGATGAACGAATCCGGCCTGCTCGGCAAGTTCATTCCGGATTTCGGCCGCATCGTCGCGATGATGCAGTTCAACATGTATCACCACTACACGGTCGATGAGCACCTGATCCGCTCGATCGGCGTTCTCGCCGAGATCGACGCCGGCGTGCTCGAACTGGAGCATCCTCTCGCCAACGAGATCATGCCGACGATCGCGAACCGGCGCGCGCTCTACGTGGCGCTGCTGCTGCACGACATCGCCAAGGGCCGCATCGAGGACCATTCCATCGCCGGCGCGCGGATCGCCCGCAAGCTCGGCCCGCGGCTCGGCCTCACCGAGGCGCAGACCGAGACGGCGGCCTGGCTGGTCGAGCATCATCTCGACATGTCCACGGTGGCCCAGAGCCGCGATCTCGGCGATCCCAAGACGATCGAGAGCTTCGCCGCCACGGTGCAGACGCTGGAGCGGTTGAAGCTCCTGCTGGTGCTCACCGTCGCCGACATCAAGGCGGTGGGGCCGGGCGTCTGGAACGGCTGGAAGGGGCAGCTGCTGCGCACGCTCTATTACGAGACCGAGATCGTGCTCGCCGGCGGGCATTCCGCGATCGAGCGCAAGGCGCGCGTCGAGAAGAAACAGGATGCGCTCAGGGCCGCGCTGGCCGACTGGGACGCGGCGGCGCGCGACGCCTATCTGGCGCGGCACTATCCGGCCTACTGGATCAAGGCCGACCTGCCGACGCAGGAGAAGCACGCCCGCTTCCTGCGTGAGGCCGAGAGCGGGGGCCGCACCACCGCGACCCTGGTCGAGACCGATCAGTTCCGCGGCGTGACCGAACTGACCATCCTCGCGCCGGATCATCCGCGACTGCTCGCCATCATCACCGGCGCCTGCGCCGCGGCTGGCGGCAACATCGTCGATGCGCAGATCTCCACCACGACCGACGGGCTGGCGCTCGACACCATCTTCGTCTCGCGGGCCTTCGACCGCGACGATGACGAACTGCGCCGGGCGGAACGGATCGCCGCCGCGATCGAGCGGGCGCTGAAGGGCGAGATCAGGATCGCCGATCTGGTGGCGCAGCGCCGCGCCCCGCCGCCGCGCGGCCAGACCTTCCAGGTCGCGCCGGAGATCGTCATCGACAACGTGCTCTCGGCCCGCCACACCGTGCTGGAGGTCTCGGGGCTGGATCGACCGGGCCTGCTCTACGATCTGACCACCGCGATCGGGAAGCTCAACCTCAACATCGCCTCCGCTCATATCGCGACCTTCGGCGAGAAGGCGGTCGATGTGTTCTATGTCACCGACCTGACCACCGCGAAGATCACGGGAACCGCGCGCCAGCTCACGATCCGCAAGGCCCTGCTCGACGTCTTCGCCTTCTGGCACGACAAGCCGGCCCCGGCGCGGACGAAGGCGACGGCGCGCGCTTGATTTCGCCGCCGCCAGGCCCGATATCGGCCGGGAAGGCGGCTGCGCCCCGATCGGGCGGCGGCCCGGCCAGACCCGACGACACATGGATGAGGCGATGACGCAGAACCCTGCGACTGACGAACCCGACCCCGAGACCGGGATCGAGAGCGACGTGGCCGAGCGGCGCGAACTGCGTCCCGAGGAGCGGCTGGAGCTGGTGGAGTCCGAGCGCGACGATTTTCGCGACAAGCTGCTGCGCACGCTCGCCGACATGGAGAACCTGCGCCGCCGGACCGAACGCGAGATCGCCGACGCCAAGGCCTATGCCGTCACCAGCTTCGCCCGCGACATGCTCGGCAGCGCCGACAATCTGCGCCGCGCGCTCGAAAGCGTGCCGCAGGGCGATGGCGGCGCTGCCTTGACGGCGCTCGTCGAGGGCGTCGAGCTCACCGAGCGCGACCTGCTCAAGACGCTGGAGCGCCATGGCGTGCGCAGGATAGAGCCCTTCGCGGAACGCTTCGATCCGCATCTGCACCAGGCGATCTTCGAGGCGCCCGATGACGCGATTCCCAAGGGCATGGTCTCGAAAGTGGTGCAGTCGGGCTACAAGATCGGCGAACGCGTGCTGCGCCCGGCGCTGGTCGGCGTCTCGGCCGGCGCGCCGAAGGTCGCGGAGGCCCCCGGACCCGATGCGCCGCCGGCCGCCGGGGCGCCCGAAGACGGTCCGACCGGCGCCTGACCGGTGCTGGAGGCCGCCGGCGTCGCCGTCTTCGCGTTGACCGGCGCGCTCGTGGCCGTCCGCAAGGGCATGGACCCGTTCGGCTTCATCCTGCTCGCCACTGTGACGGGCGTCGGCGGCGGCACCCTGCGCGATCTCCTGCTCGGCCGGATCGTCTTCTGGGTGCGCGATCCGAGCGACGTGCTGGTCTGCGCCGGCGTCGCGCTCGCGGCCTGGGCGCTGGCCTATGCACGGCCGGGCATGCTTGACGGCTGGGCCGGAAAGCGGCTGCTGATCTGGGGCGACGCCGCCGGGCTCGCGCTTTTCGCCGTGGCCGGAACGCTCAAGGCTCTCGATGTCGGCGTCTCGCCCCTCTCCGCGGTCGCGCTCGGCGCGATGACGGCGACCTTCGGCGGCATCCTGCGCGACATCCTCGCCGGCGACCGGCCGATGGTGCTGTGGAGCCGGGATTTCTATGTCACCGCGGCCGCCGCCGGCGCGGGTGCGACGGCGCTCCTCGCGAGCTTCGGCGTCGATCCGGCCGTGGTGATGCTGGGCGGCCTGATCACGGGTTTCGGCCTGCGCGCCGGCTCGATCCTGTTCGGCTGGTCGTTCCCGGTGCTGCCGGGGCCGCCGCCTCAGGCGAAGGACTGACGCCTCGTCCGCCCTTGCGCGCGCGCCGCAGCAATCCAGGAGGGCGTGGCGCGAGACGCTGTCTTGCTTCGCTGCGCTCGCAAGGACGGGAACGTCACGCCGGCTTCGTCACGCGCCGCAAGGTCAGATTGAGCCGCCCCCCCTGCGGCAGCAGGCGCGAGGAGCCCGGGAGGATGCGGTCGACGCCGTGATAGGCCAGCCGCGCCGCCCCGCCGAACAGCAGCGCATCGCCGGAAGCGAGCTTCAGGGACACCGTTCTGCCGCCGCGCGTCGCGCCGCCGATGCGAAACAGCGCCGCATCGCCCAGCGAGAGCGAGAGCACCGGAGCCGCGAAATCCTGCTCGTCGCGGTCCTGGTGCAAGCCCATCCGCGCGCCGGCCTCGTAGCGGTTGATCAGGCAGGCCTCTGGCGGATGCGGGTAACCGGACAGCTCCGCCCAGGCGGCGAGCAGGGGCGCCGGCATCAGCGGCCAGGGTTCGCCGGTCTCGGGGTGGAGCGGCTGGTAGCGGTAGCCGCGCTCGTCCGACACCCAGCCGAGCGGCCCGCAATTGGTCATGCGCACCGAGAACGGCTGGCCGGTCTTCGGCATGCGCGGCTGGAAGAACGGCGCCTGGCGCACCACCGCCTGTAGTTCGGCCGCGAGCGCCGCCTGGGATTCGTCGTCGAGATAGCCCGGCCAGTGAACGACGCCCGGCGCGACGGCGACCCGGATCATCCGCGCCCTCAGAGGTCGTCGAGGCCGAGCACGTCGGCCATCGAGTAGAGGCCGGGCTTGCGGCCCCGGCCCCAGAGCGCCGCCTTGACCGCGCCCTGCGCGAACAGCCCGCGATCCTCGGCGACATGGGCGAGCTCCAGCCGTTCGCCCGCGCCGGCGAAGATCACCTTGTGGTCGCCGACGACGGTGCCGCCGCGCAGCGCCGCGAAGCCGATCGCGCCTGCTGGCCGCGCGCCGGTCTGCCCGTCGCGAACCGCGACCCGGCTCTCCGCCAGATCGACGGCGCGGCCCCGGGCGGCGGCCTCGCCGAGCAGCACGGCGGTGCCCGACGGCGCATCGACCTTCATGCGGTGATGCATCTCGACGATCTCGATGTCCCAGTCCGTTCCGAGCGTGGCCGCGACCTTGCGCACCAGCCCCGCCAGCAGGTTGACGCCGAGGCTCATGTTGCCGGAGCGGATGATCGCGGCGTGGCGGGCGGCGGCGTTCAGGCGGTCGAGATGGACCGGCTCCATGCCGGTCGTGCCGACGACATGGACGATGCGCGCCTGCGCCGCCAGCGCCGCGAAGCCGATCGTGGCCGCCGGCGTGGTGAAGTCCAGCACGCCCTCCGCCTCGACGAAGGCGGGCAGCGGGTCGTCGCTCAGCTCGACGCCGCAGGCCGGCAGTCCGGCGAGCACGCCCGCGTCCTGGCCGAGAGCGTCCGACCCCGAGCGTTCGATCGCGGCCGAGAGCACGCAGCCCGGCGCCTCGCTGATCGCCCGGATCAGCATCCGGCCCATCCGCCCGGCGGCGCCGACG
>JAKFWE010000430.1 GCA_021732895.1 Allobosea sp.
TTCGTGCTATTGCCACGCCCACGGAAAGGGACGCGACGATGCGGGTCAAGATTTGCGGGCTTTCGACGCCGGAAACGCTGGAGGCGGCGCTCGCGGCGGGCGCCGACATGATAGGGCTGAACTTCCACCCGAGAAGCCCGCGCCATGTCGAGCAGGCCCGCGCCGCCGGGTTGGCCGCCCTTGCGCGAGGGCGGGCGCAGATCGTCGCGGTGATCGTCGACTGGGACGCGCCACGCGCGGCTGCGCTCGTCGAGGCGGTGGGTCCGGACTGGCTGCAACTCCACGGCTCCGAAACGCCCGATCAGGTCAGGGCGATCAGGACGGCGACGGGCCGGCCGGTGATGAAGGCGCTGGGCGTCGCCACCGCGGCCGATATCGCCGCCGTCGGCGCCTATCGCGGCGTCGCCGACGGCTTGCTGCTCGACGCCAAGCCGCCGAAGGACGCGGCCTATCCCGGCGGCCATGGCAGCGCCTTCGACTGGGCGCTGTTGCGCGAACTCGACCCGGGCTTGCGCTTCATGCTATCGGGCGGCCTCGATCCGGCGAATGTCGGCGAGGCCATCCGCATCGCGAAGCCTGACGGCGTGGATGTCGCTTCGGGCGTCGAGAGCGCTCCCGGCGTCAAGGACATCGGCCGGATCAGGGACTTCATCGCGGCGGCGCGCGCAGCCGCGCGGGATTTGCACGATGCGCACGATTTCAACGACGAGGCAGGCAGGCGATGAACGTCCCGCAGAACCCCAACACCTATCGCGCCGGCCCTGACGAGAATGGTCGCTTCGGCCTGTTCGGCGGCCGTTTCGTCGCCGAGACGCTGATGCCGCTGATCCTCTCGCTGGAGCAGGCCTATGAGGCGGCCAAGGTCGATCCGTCCTTCCAGAAGGACATGGTCTCCTACCTGAAGCACTATGTCGGCCGGCCTTCGCCGCTCTATTTCGCCGAGCGCATCACGCAGCATCTCGGCGGCGCGAAGATCTACTTCAAGCGCGACGAGCTCAACCACACCGGCGCCCACAAGGTGAACAACGTGCTCGGCCAGATTCTGCTGGCGCGGCGCATGGGCAAGAAGCGCATCATCGCCGAGACCGGCGCCGGCCAGCACGGCGTCGCGACCGCGACGCTCTGCGCCCGCTTCGGGCTCGAATGCATCGTCTACATGGGCGCCGTCGATGTCGCGCGGCAGGCGAGCAACGTTTTCCGCATGAAGATGCTGGGGGCGCAGGTCGTGCCGGTGCAGAGCGGCACGAAGACGCTGAAGGACGCCATGAACGAGGCCCTGCGCGACTGGGTCACCAACGTCGAGACGACGTTCTATTGCATCGGCACAGCGGCAGGCCCCCATCCCTATCCGGCGATGGTGCGCGATTTCCAGTCCGTGATCGGCAAGGAGACCCGCGAGCAGATGCAGGAGGCGGAAGGCCGCCTGCCGGATTCGCTGATCGCGGCGATCGGCGGCGGCTCGAACGCGATCGGCCTGTTCCACCCCTTCCTCGACGATCCGGACGTCAGGATGTGGGGCGTCGAGGCCGCCGGACACGGCCTGTCGTCCGGCCTGCACGCCGCCTCGCTGACCGGCGGCGCGCCCGGCGTGCTGCACGGCAACCGCACCTATCTGCTGATGGACGAGGACGGGCAGATCAAGGACGCGCACTCGATCTCGGCCGGGCTCGACTATCCCGGCATCGGGCCGGAGCATGCCTGGCTGCATGATTCCGGCCGGGTCAGCTACATCTCGGCGACCGATGAGGAGGCGCTGGAGGCGTTCAAGCTTTGCTCGAAACTCGAGGGCATCATTCCGGCGCTGGAGCCGGCGCATGCGCTGGCCAAGGTGATCGAACTCGCGCCGACGCTGCCGCAGGACCATCTCATGGTGATGAATCTGTGCGGCCGCGGCGACAAGGACATTCCGCAGGTGGCGGAGATTCTCGGCGGGATGTGAGGCTCAGCGCGGCGGACGCGTCAGCGCATCCGCCAGCAGCGGATGCATCGGCTCGGCGAAGGGGTTGATGACGGTCACGCCGCGGTGGACGAAACCGTGCTGCATGTCCTCCGAGAGCAGCGCGATGCAGCCGGCTTCGGCCGCCGTGCAGAGAATGAGCGCATCCCAGAATTGCAGACCGGACCCCGCCGCCAGTTCGATCGCGCCGTGGAAGGTCCGTTCGGTCGTGGCGACGGCTTGCACGCTCGCCAGCCAGTCATCGCACAGCGCCCGTACCGTCAGGGCCGGCTTCCGGTATTTTCGCGTCAGCACATTGTAAAACTCGCCGACGGCCTGAAGCGGCAGCACGATCCGGTCTGGTCCGAGCTTTGCCCGAAGCCGTCCGGCCTGTATTTCCCGAACCGGATCGTTCAGGCCTTCGGCGTAGACGAGCATATTGGAATCGAACGCGAACAGCGTCATTCATACATGTCCTCGCGCGTCGCGCGCGGCAGGTTCTGCGCAGTCTGGCTTTCCAGGCGACGGGTCAGCGCGTCAAAAGCGCGTTGCCGTCGCAGCGCCGCATGATCGACTTCGATGACCGGCACGAGCTTTATCGTCGGCTTCCCCCGCGATGTCACGACCACCTCCTCGCCGCTTTCGACGAGCTTCATCAGCTTCGAGAACTCGCGGTTGGCCTGCGCGGCGGACACCGTCTTCGTCATGCGCGTCTCTTGAAGTAGTGATGTCACTACCTAGAGGGTCGCGTGACGCCGCGCAAGCGATGGGCGCTCTCACACGAAGCCGCAGCGCGCCCGCATCTCCGCATGCCTCTCCGCGCCGAGATGCGCCAGCAGCGCGCGGGCAGCCTCCGGGTTCGCTGACGCCGTCACCACGCCGGCCGTGTAGAGCGTCGTCAGGTCGCAGCCCGGCGGCAGCGGCGCCACCAGGGTGACGCCCGGCGTCGCGAGGATTTCCGTGACCTGCGTGCAGCCGATCGGGTTCGGCTCCGCCGCCTGCGCGAGCGCGGCCATCGCCGTCGCCCCGTTAGGAAAAGCCCGCAGCCGGCCGCGCAGGCGCTCCGCAAGCCCGAGCTTCTCGATGACGCGCGCGAAATGGATGCCGGCCGTCGCCTGCTCGGGATCCGGGAAATAGATCGCCCCGGCGCCGGAGAGCGCGGCGGTCAGGCCGGCGGCGTCGGCGACGGCCGGAGCCCGCTCTCCCTCGCGGACCGCGATGGCGGTCTCGACGCCGCCGAGATCGGTCAGCGTCCCGGCGCGCACCACGCCTTCGCCGACGAGCGCCGCGAGCACGGCGGCGGTCAGGATCACGACATCGGTCGGGTGGCCGGCGGCGAGCCTGGCGCGCATCGCACCGACGGCTCCGAAGGTCGCGTCAAGTCTGACGCCGCTTCCCCTCGTGAAATCCGCTTCGAGTGCGCGGACGAGCCCCTGCGCGGCGCCGCCGCTGAGGATGCTGAGTGTCGTCAAGGCCCTACTCCATGGCTGCGATGATGCGCTCGCGCGTGATCGGCGTCTGCCGCACGCGGACGCCGAGCGCCGCATGAACGGCGTTGGCGAGCGCGGCCGCCGTCGGCCCCTGCGCCGCCTCGCCGGCGCCGAGGGGGGCGAGTTCGGCGCGCGGCATGACCGCGACCTCGACCTGCGGAACCTCGCTGAAGCGCAGGATCGGGTAGCTCTCCCAGGAAACGCTGGTCACCGCCTCGCGGTTGAAGCCGATCGCCTCCTTCAGCGCCCAGCTCACCGCCTGGATCGCGCCGCCCTCGATCTGGTTGATAACGCCGTCGGGGTTGATCGCCTCGCCGACATCGACCGCGATCCAGAGCCGCGTGGCGCGCGGATCGCGGGTGACGTCGATCTCGGCCACGACGGCGCACCAAGCCCCGGTATCCTTGTATCGCGCCAGGGCCAGCCCGCGGCCGCGGCCCTCCGCGCGTGCCGCCGTCCCCCAGCCCGCCATCGCCGCGGCCTGCTTCAGCACGTCGCGCGCCCGCTCGTCCGCGAGATGGCGCAGCCGGAAGGCGAGCGGGTCCTCTCCGCGTTCCGCAGCGAGTTCGTCCATCATCGATTCGATGGCGAAGACGTTGCCGATGGCCCCCAGCGAGCGCATGGCGGAGGTGCGCAGCGGCATCTCCAGAACCCGGTTCTTGACGATGCGCCAGGCCGGAAAGTCGTAGAGCGGCAGGGCGTTGCGCTGCGCGCCGCCACCCCCGGCCAGCGGCGGATCCTGCGCGATGTAGCGCGGGAACGGGGTCTCCAGATCGAAGGCGGCGAGCAGGGCCGGCGTCGCCGCCCGGCCCGGCCGGCCGACATGGCCGTTGCTCCAGATCTCGTGACGCCAGCCGGCGATCTCGCCCGCTTCCGTCAGGTCCACGGCGATCTCGACCGCCATCGCCGCCCCCATCGGCGAGGCCGCGAGTTCGTCGGCGCGCGACCAGCGCAGCCTGACCGGCCGGCCCGCGACGGCGCGCGCCAGCAGGCAGGCGTCGAGCGCGGCGTCATCGGCCCCGTTATGGCCGTAGCACCCGGCCCCCTCGGCATGGGCGACCGCGATCGCGTCCTCCGGCAGGCCGAAGACGAGGGCGAGATCGGCCCGCAGGTTGAACACGCCCTGGCTGTGGCTGATCACATCAAGCGCTCCGTCCCGCCAGGTCGCGATGGCGCAGGAGGGTCCGATCGAGGCATGCGCGAGGAAGGGCTTTTCGTAGAGGCGTGTGAGGGTGCGGGCCGTGCTTGGCGCATGCGCCGCGCCGCGCTCGTCGACGATCGAGGTCTCGGCGGGCTGCGCCTTCAGCCAGCCGGCGAGGTCATGCTCTTCGGGCAGCGGGAAGCCGCCGCTCCAGCGCGTCGCGCCGGCCAGCCGCGCCAGCGCCGCCTCGGCCGCGATCTCGGTGTCGCAGACAACTCCCGTGAAGCTGCCGTCGCGGACCACCGCGACGAGGCCCGGTATTCCGGACATCGCCGCCTCGTCGAGGCTCTCTATCCTCGCCCCCGGCCGCGGCGGTCGCAACACGCGCCCGTGCAGCATGCCGGGCAGGACGAGATCGTGGATGAAGGGCCGTGTCGCGAAGACCTTGCCGGGAATGTCGATGCGCGGCGTCGGGCGCCCGGCGAGCTTGCGCAGATGAGCCGGCTTGGCCCGGGTCGCCGGGTTGGCCGGGCGCTCGAGGCTGACGCGCCCGGCCAGCTCCCAATAGCTCGTGGCGAGATTGCCCGGCCCGGTGATGACGCCGTCCTCGACGTTCAGCGTCTCGGGCGCGACCGAGAACTCGCGCGCCGCCTCCGCCAGGAACAGCGCGCGCGCCTCGGCCGCGACCTGACGAACCGAGCGTCCGCAGTCGGAGACCGAGAGGGAGCCGGAGGTCACGCCCTCGTTCGGGCTCGTCTTGGTGCCGGCCGCCACCAGCCGGACGCGGCCGATGGCGATGTCGAGCTCGTCGGCGCAGATCTGCGCCAGCGCGGTGAGGATGCCCTGGCCGATCTCGACCTTGCCGGGCGTCAGCGTGACATGGCCCTGCGCCGAGACGCTGAGCCAGCGCGACAGCACCGGCGTCACCGCGAGGCCGGCCGGCGGCGCGGAGGTCGAGGCCGCGCTCATGCGGCGGCGTCTCGCATCGCGACGGCGGCCCGCCTGACGGCGCGCACGATGCGGTTATGCGCCCCGCAGCGGCACAGATGCGGATCGAGCGCGGCGCGGATCGCGGCCTCGTCCGGGTCGCTATCGCGCGCCAGCAGGGCCGCCGCGCTGATCATGATCCCGGAGATGCAGTAGCCGCACTGCATCGCCTGCTCGGCGATCAGCGCGGTCTGGATCGGGTGCGGCGCGCCTTCCGTGCCGAGCCCCTCGGCCGTGACCACGGCTTTTCCGTCGAGCGACCAGAGCGGCGTCGTGCAGGCCGGGACCGGCTGTCCGTCGACCAGCACGCGGCAGCTTCCGCACAGCCCCTCGCCGCAGCCGAAGCGCGTGCCCATCAGGCCGAGTTCGCCGCGCAGCACGTCGAGCAGCATGGTCCCGGCCGGGGCCGAGACAGGTCGCGCGCAGCCATTCACCGTCAGGTTCGTGGCCGCGCGCATCTGCTTCAGTTGGCCTTGATGCCGGCGGCTTCGATCACCCTGGCCCATTTTGCGATGTCGGCCCTGATGAAATCGCCGAACTGCGCCGGGTTCATGTCCATGGCCAGCGTGCCCTGCCTGGCGTAGGCGGCCACGACCTCCGGCTTCGCCTGGATCTTTCGAATCTCGGCGTTGAGCCTGTCGATCACCGGCTGCGGCGTCCCGGCCGGCGCCATCAGGCCGAGCCAGATCGTCGCGACGTAGTCCTTGAGCCCGGCCTCGGCCGCGGTCGGCACGTCCGGCATCAGCGGCGAACGTTTCGCGCCGGTGGTCGCCAGCGCCCGGACCTGCCCGGCCGCGACTGTGGGGGCCATGGTGGTGACGGAGTCGATCATCATCTGGACGAAGCCGCCGATGACGTTGGTGCGCGCCTCGCCGCTGCCGCGATGGGGCACATGCACGATATCGACCCCGGCCAGCGACTTGAAGCTCTCGCCGGCGAGGTGATAGGGCGTGCCCGCGCCGGACGAGGCGTAGTTGAGCGCCTTCGGCCTGGCCTTCGCCAGCGCGATGAATTCGCCCAGCGTCTTCGCCTCGACGGAAGGGTGGATGGCGACGACGAGGTCGGCCTCGTTGATCGGCGCGATCGGCACGAGATCGCGCGTCAGGCTGTAGGCCTTGTTGGGGATCAGCGTCTCGTTGGCGGTGTGGGTGTTCGACATCAGCAGCAGCGTGTAGCCGTCGGGCGCGGCGCGCGCCGCCTCGACCGTGCCGATGACCGCCCCGGCGCCCGGCTTGTTCTCGACGACGAAGGACTGCCTGAGCGCGTCCGACAGCTGCTGGCCGATGCTGCGGGCGTAGATGTCGGCCGGGCCGCCCGCGCCGAACGGCACGATGATCTTCACCGGCTTCTCCGGATAGGACTGCGCCGACGCGGAGACCGACAGGGCGGCGCAGAATGCGAGACCCAGATACAGGGCTCCTCGCCGGGGCAGGGCTCGTCTCAGTCGCATGTCGTCCTCCGCATGTGTTCCTCCCGCGATCGGCCGCTGCTGCGGCGCTTGTTCAGGCCACCTGGTTCTCGAGCACGCCGATCGGATCGATCTCGATGCGCACGACATCGCCCTTGACCAGGAATTTCGGAGGTTTGAAGCCGATGCCGACGCCGACCGGCGTGCCGGTCGCGATCAGGTCGCCGGGTTCGAGCGTGATGCAGGACGAGATCGTCGCGATCAGCGTCGGCACGTCGAAGATCAGGTCCGCGACCATGGCGTCCTGACGCAGTTCGCCGTTGACCCAGGTGCGCAGCCGCAGCCTGCCGACGTCCCGAACCTGGTCGGCGGTCAGCACGGCCGGTCCCATCGGGCAGAAGCCGTCGATGCTCTTTCCGAGCAGCCATTGCCGGTGCTTCTGCTGGAGATGGCGCGAGGTCACGTCGTTGATGATGGTGTAGCCGAAGACATGGTCCATCGCCCGCTCAGTCGGAATGTCGCGCCCTCCGGTCCCGATCACCACGGTCAGCTCGCCCTCGTAATCGACCGAATTCGTGCGGTCGAGATGGCCGGGTATGGCTGCGCCGGGGCCGATCACGGCGCTGGGCGCCTTGGTGAAGACGACAGGCGCCTCCGGCACGATCTCCTTGGCCGAGCCGTCGAAACCGCTGGTGGCGAACTCGCGGGCGTGCTCGTGGTAGTTCTTGCCGACGCAGAAGACGTTGCGCGCCGGGCGCGGGAACGGCGCGAGAAGGGTGATTCCGGCGAGCGGCAGGCGCGGCGCCTGCGCAGCCCAATTGGTCAACCGAACGAGCGCGTCAGGACCGAGCGCGCAGCAGGCCGCCATGGTGGCCGACGCACCCTCGACCTGCGAGAGGTCGGCGACCGACGCTCCGTCCAACACGCCAAGCCTGTCAATTTCTTCATTTTTATCAACGTTTTGTCTGAACGTCACGAGATTCATGGGTCGAACTCTGGCTAGTGGCGGCGGCAGGCGAGCAGAGCCCGAACGCTAGTTCATCCAGCGGAAATCTGTCAACCAAAGGCGCCACAAGTCGGGTTTTGGTTGACCAATCGGTCCGGCCCGGCCCGCATCATCGCCCCAGCAGGTTGCTGCGAACCCGCTCCAGATGCCCGAGCAGGGCCGCCTCCGCCCGGGCCGCGTCGCGCGCCTGCAGAGCCGCGACGATGGCGTGGTGGTCGCGCCGGTAGTGCTCGCGGCGCTCGGCGCTGAGGCTGCGGCGCTTGAGCTCGCCCCACTCCGTCAGATCGCGGGCGCGGGTGATCATGGCATAGAGCTCGATCACCAGCCGGTTATGGGTCGAGCGCGCGATCGCCTGGTGCAACGCGGCGTCCCAATGCTCGAAGGCCTCGAAATCATCGGCCGCGTCGCCCTGCGCGATGCATTCGTCGAAACGGGCGAAATCGGCCCGATCCGCGTTGATCGCGGCGAGCTGCGCCAGCCGCGGCTCCAGCAGCAGCCGCGCCTCCATGATTTCGGCCGGGCTCGCCGCGCCGGTTTCCGCGTCGCCCGCCGGCGCGCCCGGCTCCGTCTCGCGCACATAGGTGCCGCTGCCGATGATGCGGGTCACCGTGCCGCCATTCTCCAGCACCGCCAGCGCATCCCGCACCGCCGAACGCGGCACGCCGAGCTGTTGCGACAGCGCCCGCTCGGTCGGCAGCTTGGCGTTGGCCCGCCAGGAGCCGGAGCGAATTCCGTCGATGATGAAGTCCCGCACCCGCATGTCGGGGCGTGTCGTCATGGTCATCCTGTCGCGCCCTGGTTCTGCACAACCTTCGCCGGACTCGCCGGCAGTTCGATTGGTCCACCAATCCGGCCGGCGGCACAAGCGATTTCTGCCCGTCCGTCGCGTGCATTCGACGCGGCCCGGCAATGACGCCGAGGTGATGACGAATTGGTTGACAGCTCGCAAACCAATGGCCACCCTTCCGGGAAAATTAGAACACGAAGTTTGCGGGGAACGTCGGATGGATTGGTTGGCGCACTGGCGCGACGACGGGATGCGGTCGTGACGCAGGCGACGCTGCAGGGCGCCGCCATGGGCGCGGCGCGGGGGGCTGGTCTGTCGCGGGCGCGGCCGCCCTCCGCACTGGCGCGGATATTCAGTCTCGAGCGCATGGTGATGGGCGGCGCGATCGTGGCGCTGTTCCTTCTCGTCGTGTTCCCGCTCTGCTTCCTGCTGATCGGCAGCGTCTGGAGCGACGGCCGGTTCACGCTGGAGTTCTTCCAGGAAGCCCTGTCGGGCCGGCTCTATTTGCAGGCGCTGCTGAATTCGCTGACGCTGGGCGCGTGGACCGGGCTGTTCAGCCTGCTGCTCGGCTTGCCCCTGGCCTGGGCCGTGGCGCGCACCAACGTGCCCGGCAAGGGCCTGATCACGCTGACCGCGAATCTGTCCTATCTCTCGCCGCCCTTCCTCACCGCGATCGCCTTCGTCAACCTGTTCGGGCCCAATGCCGGGCTGATCAACGCCTTCTTCCGCGACGTGGTCGGCGCTCCCTGGCTCGGCTTCAACATCTTCTCGATGCCCGGCCTCGTGCTGGTCACGGTGCTGCACACCTTCCCCTATGTCTTCCTGCTCGCCTCCAGCGCGCTGCAATCGGTCGATGCGTCCTATGAGGAGGCGGCCCAGATTCTCGGCGCGAGCAAGCTGCGCACCGTTCTGACGATCACGACGCCGCTGGTCATGCCCGCGATCCTGTCCGGCGTGCTGCTGGCCTTCGTCAACGCCATCGCGCTGTTCGGCTCGCAGGCGATCATCGGGTTGCCCGGCCGCATCGTGACGCTGCCGACGCGCATTTATTCGCTGTTCGACTATCCGGCGCAGTACGGGCTCGCCTCGGCCCTGTCGCTGCTCTTCGTCGCCATCACCATCGCCGCGCTCTGGCTCCAGCGCTCCTATCTCGCCAAGCGATCCTTCGTCACGCTCGGCGGCAAGGGCGCGCGCCCGCAGCTGATGGATCTCGGCTGGATCCGTTGGCCGCTCTTCGCCTTCTGCTGCGTGGTCTTCTTCGTTTCGATCGTGCTGCCCTACGCCACGCTGATCGCCGTCTCGCTGTCGAGTTCGTGGGGGTTGAACTTCTGGCAGGGGCTCACGTTGAAACACTACAGCTTCGTGCTGTTCGACTACGACGTGACCCAGCGCGCCATCTTAAACTCGCTAGGCCTCGCGCTCACGGCCGCCACGGTCGCGGTCTTCCTCGGCGCGATCATCGGCTGGATCGACCTGCGCACCCGTATTCCCGGTCGCAAGTTCCTCGACTACGCCTCTCTGGTGCCGCTCGGCCTGCCCGGCATCGTCATGGCGGTGGCGCTGATCCAGTTCTGGCTGTCGATGCCGATCGCGCTCTACGGCACTCTGGCGATCCTGCTGCTGGCCTATGTCGGGCGCTACATTCCCCTCGGCGTGCGCGCCGCCAACACCTCGCTGCGCCAGATCGACCCGGCGCTGGAGGAAAGCGCGCGCATCCTCGGCGCGAGCTGGGGCCAGACGCTCCGGGAGATCACGCTGCCGCTGATGCGGCCCGGCCTGTTCGCCGGCTGGCTGCTCGTCTTCGTGCCGGTGATCCAGGAGCTCTCCGCCTCGATCCTGCTGTTCTCGTCGAGCTCGATGACGTTGGCGGTGGCGATCTACAACCTCTACGAGACCGGCTACACCGAGCCCGTCGCGGCCCTGGCGATGCTGAACATGACGATCATCGTCGTGGTCATCGCGATCGCCCGCAAGATCGGCGGCGGCGGCGTCGGCGCGAGCCCCGACAAGGCCCCGATGACCCAGGGAGGAACCGCCTGATGGCCGCCATCACTATCGCGTCGCTGTCGAAATCCTATGGCGGCCGTCATGTCCAGATGGCGGCATTGCAGGATCTCGACCTGACGATCCGGGACAACCAGTTCATCACGCTGCTCGGTCCGTCGGGCTGCGGCAAGACCACCACGCTGCGCTGCATCGCCGGCTACGTTACGCCCGATGTCGGCACGATCCATGTCGACGACCGGCTGCTCTCCTCGCCCTCGGGCGTGGTCTCGCCCGAGGCGCGCGGCATGGGCATGGTTTTCCAGAACTACGCCGTCTGGCCGCACAAGACCGTCCACGAGAACATCGCCTTCGGCCTGAAGCTGCGCAAGCTCTCCTCGGCGCAGGTCCGCGACAAGGTCGAGCAGGCGCTGGTTCTGGTCAATCTCAAGGGGCTGGAAGGGCGCTATCCCAACGAGCTGTCGGGCGGCCAGCAGCAGCGGGTCGCGCTCGCCCGCTCGCTCGTGGTCGAGCCCGACATCCTGCTGCTCGACGAGCCGCTCTCCAATCTCGACGCCAAGCTGCGCGAGAAGATGCGCGGCGAGCTGAAGCAGTTGCAGCGCCGCACCGGCATCACCTTCATCTACGTCACCCACGACCAGGCCGAGGCGCTGGCGCTGTCGGACCAGATCGCCGTGATGCATGGCGGCAGGCTGCAGCAGTTCGGCACGCCCTTCGAGGTCTACAACAAGCCGGCCAACCGCGTCGTCGCCGATTTCATGGGGCTGGTGAATCTGGTGCCCGGACGCATTCTCGGGAAGGCCGGCGATCAGGTCGAGGTCGAAGCGGATGGCGGCTTTCGGCTCGCCGTGGCCTCGCCGACGGCGCTGGCCGCAGGCGAGCCGATCGACATCGCCATCCGGCCGGAAAACATCGCGCTCGCCGCCGGGCCGGGCGCCCTCTGTGGCGTCGTCGCCGATCAGGTCTTCCTCGGCAACATCTGCGAGTACAGCGTGACCCTGCCGGGCGGCCGCGGTCTCCGGGTGCAGACCCACCCGTTGCAGCAGTTCGCGGTCGGCGAGACGGTGTCGATCACCATCGATCCCGGCCAGTGCAGCCTTTTCCCGCGCGACCCCGAAGCCGACGCCCTCGCCGCGGCAGCCTGAACCGACACCGATCCGGAGACCAAGATGAACGCGCATGCCTCGGCCGAGCCGACCATCAGCTCGCAGGACCACTGGACGAAGAAGGGCGACGACGTCGATCTCTTCCTGTTCGAGAAATTCGTCGGCGAGCCTTCCGACGAGAAGGGCACGATCCTGTTCGTGCACGGCTCGTCGATGGCCTCGCAGCCGACTTTCGACCTTCAGGTGCCGGGCAGGCCCGATTCCTCGGTGATGGACTGGTTCGCCAGGCAGGGTTACGACTGCTGGTGCGTCGACATGGAGGGCTATGGCCGCTCCACCAAGACCCGCGACATCACCTCCAACATCGCCGACGGCGCCGACGACCTCACGGCGGCCTCGGACTACATCATGAAGCTGCGCGGCAACGGCCCGTTCTTCATGTATGGCATCTCGTCGGGCGCGCTGCGGGCGGCGGCCTTCGCCGAACGCCATCCTGAACGGGTGCGTCGCCTCGCGCTCGACGCTTTCGTCTGGACCGGCGAGGGCGCCCCGACGCTGGAGGAGCGCAGGAAGAAGCTGCCGCAGTTCCAGGCGATGAAGCGCCGGCCGATCGACCGCGCCTTCGTGCATTCGATCTTCAACCGCGACCATCCCGGCACGGCCGACCACGCCACCGTCGAGGCCTTCGCCGACGCGATCCTGGCGCTCGACGATTCGATGCCGACCGGCACCTATGTCGACATGTGCTCGCGCCTGCCGCTGACCGACCCGGCGAAGCTGACCATGCCGGTGCTGATCATGCGCGGCGAGTATGACGGCATCGCCGCTTTCGATGATCTGGCCAGGTTCTTCGCGGCGCTGCCCAATCCCGACAAGCAGTTCACCGTGATGCGGGGCATCTCGCACGCCTCGTTCCAGCAGAAGAACTACAAGATGTGCTACCACATCCTGCGTAGCTTCTTCGAGCAGCCGGAGCCGATCTATACCGGCGACTGAGCCGGCAAGTCACGCGCGGCAGGCCGGGAGCCAACCCGGCCGCCGCCCTTCACAACCACAGATCCGGGAGGATTGATCATGAACACGAAGCATTGGACGAAAGCCGCCTTCACCATGGCGCTCGCGCTCGCGCTGTCCGGCGCGGCGCTGGCCCAGGACAAGCCCGACATCGAGGCCGCCAGGAAGGAGGGCAAGGTCGTCTGGTACACCTCGACCCCGGTCGAGACCGGCCAGAAGATCGCCAACATGTTCGAGGCGAAATACGGCATCAAGGTCGAGATGTTCCGCTCCGGCGGTTCGGCGATCCTGCGCCGCTTCCTCCAGGAGCATCAGGCCAAGCGCATCAACGCCGACCTGCTGACGACCTCGGACCCGGCGGCGGCCGCCGAACTGAGCGACAAGGGGATGTTCATCCCGTTCAAGCCGGTGAATTTCGACAAGATTCCCGAGGGCGCCAAATCCGAGAACGGCTCCTTCATCGCCCAGCGCCTTAACATCATCACGATCTATGTACGCAGCGACAAGATCGCCGGGGCCGAGGTCCCGCGCACCTGGGACGCCCTGCTCGACCC
>JAKFWE010000286.1 GCA_021732895.1 Allobosea sp.
TCGCGACACAACTCGCTTCGAGATATCGCTTTGTGACCCGGCACGCCGTTCCGACGCGAACCCATTCAAAAAGAGAGCGTTCACGCCGCCACCCGCCCTTCCAACGGAAACACTTTTGCCGGGTTCATCAGCCATTTTCCGTCGAACACGGCGCGCACCCGCATCTGCTGGTGCAGATCGGCCTCGTTGAACTGGAAAATCATCAGATCGCGCTTCTCGATGCCGACCCCGTGCTCGCCGGTGAGGCAGCCGCCGACCTCGACGCACAGCTTCAGGATGTCGTTGCCGGCGTCCTCGGCCTTCTGCGCCTCGACCGGGTCGTTGCAGTCGTAGAGGATCAAAGGGTGGAGATTGCCGTCGCCGGCGTGGAAGACGTTGGCGACGCGAAGCCCGTAGCCCTTGACGATCTCGTCCATGCGGCGGAGCACATGCGGCAACTGCCCGGTCGGGATCGTGCCGTCCATGCAGATGTAGTCGGCGATGCGCCCGGTCGCGCCGAAGGCGGATTTGCGACCCTTCCAGATCGCGGCCGACTCCATCGCCGACTGGCTCTCCTTCACCGTCTTGACGCCATGCTCGCGGGCGATCGCGACGATGCGGGCGAGCTGCGCGTCCATCTCGGCGTCGGCGCCCTCGACCTCGATGATCAGCAGCGCCTCGACATCCATCGGGTAGCCGGCCTTGGCGAAGGCCTCGCAGATGTCGATCGCCGGCTTGTCCATGAACTCCATCGCGACCGGGATGATGCCGGCCCCGATGATGGCCGCGACCGCGGCGCCGGCCTGCTCGCTGCTGGGAAAGCCGAACAGCACCGGCCGCGCCCCCTCGGGCGAGCGCAGGATTCGCACCGTCGCCTCGGTGACGATGCCGAGCTGGCCCTCCGAGCCGACGATCAGGCCGAGCAGGTCGTAGCCGGGCGAATCGAGATGGCCGCCGCCGATCTCCACGATGCTCCCATCGAGCATGACCAAAGTGACGCCGAGCAGGTTGTTGGTGGTGACGCCGTATTTCAGGCAATGGGCGCCGCCGGAATTCATGCCGATGTTGCCGCCGATCGAGCAGGCGAGCTGCGAGGACGGATCGGGCGCGTAGAAGAAGCCCTCCTCCGACACGGCCGCCGTCACCGAGAGATTGGTGACGCCGGTCTGCACTTTCGCGACGCGGTCGGCGTAGTCGATCGAGAGCACGCGGTTCATCTTGGAGACGCCGATCACGACCGCGTCCTCCTGCGGGATCGCGCCGCCGCAGAGCGAGGTGCCGGCGCCGCGCGGGATCACCGGCACGCCCTGCGCGCTGCAATAGGCCAGCACCGCCGCGACCTCCTGCGTCGTCGAGGGCAGCACCACCGCCAGCGGCAGCCGGCGATAGGCGGTCAGCGCGTCGGTTTCGTAGGGGCGGCGCTCGTCTTCCGCCGTGATCAGCGCGTCGGGCGCGACCAGCGGCGCGAGCCCGGCGATGATGGCGTCGCGGCGGGCGAGGATGCTCTTGTCGGGCGCGGGAAAGGCGATGGCGGACATGGGCGACCTCGGATGCGGCAATCAGCGTCCTTGCTGTCCTCGCGAGCGCAGCGAAGCAATCCAGCGTCCCGCGCCAACCCTGGATCGCTTCGCTGCTCTCGCAAAGACGGCTGAGAACACTAGACCAATTCCAACGCGCTTGCAGTGCGACCAACGTTCATGATTATTTCGTTTTCCGAAAAGATCACGTAAGGCAACATGTCTCATGGACAGGTTCGGCGATCTCGACGTGTTCGCGCATGTGGTCACGGCCAGGAGCATGTCGGCGGCCGGTCGGCAGCTCAAGCTCTCGCCGGCGGTGATCTCCAAGCGCATCCGCCGGCTCGAGGAGCGACTCGGCGTGCGCCTGCTCCAGCGCACGACGCGGCAACTCTCGCTGACCGAGGCCGGCCAGGGCTTCTACGAGCGCGTGGTCTCGATCCTGTCCTCGATCGAGGACGCCGAAGCCTGGGTCGCCAGCGGCTCGGACCAGGCGCGCGGCACGCTGCGCGTCTCCGCGCCGACCTCGTTCGGGCGAATGCACATCGCGCCGCATCTCAAGCCCTTCCTCGACGCCAACCCGATGGTCGGCGTCGATCTGATCCTGACCGACGATTTCGTCGACATCATCGGCGAAGGTTTCGATCTGGCGGTGCGCATCGCCGACCTGCAGGATTCCTCGCTGGTCGCCAAGCGGCTGGCGCCGAACCACCGCGTGCTCTGCGCCACGCCGGGCTATCTCGCCGCGAAGGGCGCGCCCGACGGCATCGAGGATCTGACGCGCCACACGCTGATCGCCCACAACGCCGACCAGTGGCGTCTCGACGGGCCGTCCGGCCCGGTCTCCGTGCGCGTCGCGGGGCCGCTGCGGACCAATTCGAGCGAGGTCGTGCGCGAAGCGCTGCTCGCCGGCCTCGGCATCGCCCTGCGCTCGACCTGGGATGTCGGGCCGGAGCTGAAATCGGGCGCGCTGACCCGGGTGCTGCCGGCGTATTCCGTCGGGAAGCGCGTGGCCGTGCATGCCGTCTATCCGAGCCGGCGGCACATGGAGCAGAAGGTGCGCGTGTTCGTCGACTATCTGGCGGAGCTTTACGGCGCGACGCCGTATTGGGATCAGGGGTTGAGTTTGTAGGTTGAACGCTGGAAGAACCTCTCTCCTGTAAGCAGAGGAGCAGGGGTGAGGTGAAGGACGTTTCGCGATTGGCCTGAACCGGAGTGCGGATAGGTTTCACTTCGCTGGTTGATGGGCCGACCCCTCACCCCTGCCCCTCTCCCTCCGGGAGTGGGGTTCTTTCAGCGCCTCGTCCTGTATCCAAAAGGGAAAAGGTCAATGTTCGGCGTTCTCGAAGGCACCGGGGTCAGCGTCCTCGACCCGCGCTTCCACCGCATCGTGCCGGGCTCGGCCCGGGTCGAGCGGCTCTGGAGCGGGTCGCGCTGGGCCGAGGGGCCGGCCTGGTTTGCGGCGCACAACATGCTGGTCTGGTCCGACATTCCCAACGACCGGATGCTGCGCTTCGACGCGCTGTCTGGCCACACCGCCGTCTTCCGCCAGCCGGCGCGCAACGCCAACGGCAACACGATCGATCGCGAGGGCCGGCTCGTCACCTGCGAGCATGGCGGGCGGCAGGTGACGCGCACGGAGCATGACGGGTCGATCACGGTCCTCGCCAGCCATTTCGAGGGCAAGCGCCTGAATTCGCCCAATGATGTGGTGGTCAAGTCCGACGGCTCGATCTGGTTCACCGACCCCGATTACGGCATTCTCAGCGACTATGAGGGCGAGCGGGCCGAAAGCGAGATCGGCGGGTGCAACGTCTACCGCATCGACGGACAGACCGGCGCGCTGAGCATCGTCGCGGATGATTTCGTCAAGCCCAACGGGCTCGCCTTCTCGCCCGACGAGAGCATCCTCTACATCGCCGACACCGGCGCGAGCCACGATCCCGCGAACGGCCCGCGCCATATCCGCGCCTGCGCGGTCAATCCGGACGGGGCGACGCTCGGCCGCTCGACGATCTTCGCCACCTGCGCGGCCGGGCTGTTCGACGGCTTCCGGCTCGACGCGACCGGGCGGCTGTGGAGCAGCGCGGCGGACGGGGTGCATGTCTTCCATGCCGACGGGACGCTGGTCGGCAAGATCGCGATCCCCGAACCGGTGGCGAACCTTTGCTGGGGCGGGCCCAAGCTCAACCGGCTGTTCATCTGCGGCACGACCTCGCTCTATGCCGTCATGACCCATACGAACGGGGCGATCCGGCCCGGCGGCTGAGCCTCAGGCTTTCGGCTCCGGCGGCTCCGCCTTGAGCCGCGCGACGATCAGCGGCATGGCGAGCCCGAGCACGACGAAGCGCGCGAGATGATGCGCGCCGACAAAGAGCGGATCCAGCCCGAGCGTGAAGGCGAGCATCGCCATCGCCTCTAGCCCGCCGGGCGCGAACGCCGCCATCGCCGTGGCGTAGGGCACGCCGGCCAGCCAGGCGGCCGGCCAGGCGAAGGCCAGCGCCACGACCATCGAGACGAAGAAGCCGCCGATCGCCAGCGGGAACAGGGCCGCGAGTTCGCGCCGTTTCACGTTGGAGACGCGCCCGCCCATGACCGCGCCGAGCAGCACGAGCACCGCGATCTGGACCTCCTGCGGCAGCGTGCCGTGGACGAGGCCGGTGGCGTGCAGGACGGCGCTAGCCAGCGTCGCGCCGAGGATGATCGGCGCGGTGACGCCGAGGCGTTCGAAAATCAGGCCGGCCGCGAGCCCGCAACCCAGGACCAGTAGCATCGCCAGCGGGCCGGCCGCGGCGGCGACCGGCGCCTGCCCGATGACGCCGTCGCCGCTGGCCTGCATGATGCTCGGCAGGAAGGCCACGAGCACGAGAATGCGGAAGAGCTGGACCACGGCGATCTTGCCGATATCGGCGCCCTTGGCCTGCGCCACCGCGATCACCGCCGAAAGCGCGCCCGGCGCGGCCGCCAGCAACGAATCGATCCAGGACCAGCGCGCCACGTAATGAAAGTAGGCCCCGGTCGCCAGCATGATCGCCGCCAGCGCCACGAACAGGATCGCGAGCGAGCCGGGATAGCGTGACGCCGCGGCCAGCGCCTCCGGCGTCGCCGCCGAGCCGATCAGGACGCCGGACAAGAGCATGGTCGCGTCGAACCAGGGCTTGCGCAGGTCGGGCAGCGGCCGGATCACGCCTGCGACCGCGACGAGAAGCATCGCACCCGAAAGCCACGCCGCCGGCACGCCGAACAGCGCAAACGCCGCGCCGCCAAGAGCGGCGACGCCGATCACCAGCGCCTCGCGTGAGAGGGTCTTCAGCAGCTTCGGCGGGCGGACGGGAGAGGCCATGCAGTCTCATCGGCGGCCCGGAGCGGGCGCGACCCCAGCAATGACGGCGCGCTCCGGCAGGGTCAAACGGCAAGGGCGGCGACGCGCGCAGGACCGCCCTGCGCGGCGCACAAAGCCTCCTGCGCCGGTCAGGCCTCGGCCAGCGCCCGCTGCAGCCGCGCCACCGTCTCGACGAGGTCGGACGCCTTGCGCGCGAAGCAGAGCCGCAGGCCAGCCTCGCCGCCGGGGCCGAACGCCGTTCCCGGCGCGAGCCCGACATTGGCGCGATCGACCAGTTCGAGCGCGAGCCGGCGCGAATCGCTGCGCCCGTCGATCGTAAAGAACTGGTAGAAGGCGCCGTCGGGCGGGGCCAGCGCGACGCGGTTGGTCGCCTTCAGGCCCTCGGCGACGATCCGGCGTCCCTCCGCCGCGCGGGCGATCTGCTGGGCGACGAAGGGCTCGCCCTGCTCCAGCGCCGCGACGGCGGCGCGCTGGATGAAGACCGGCGAGCCGGACGTCGAATACTGGATCAGGTTCTCGATGACCTGGCCGAGCGCGGGCGGCGCCTCGATCCAGCCGATGCGCCAGCCGGTAATGGCCCAGTTATTCGAGAAGGTCTGGACGAAGAGGATGCGGTCGTCATCCGTCATGACGTCGTGGAACGAGGCGGCGCGCGGCCGGCCGTCATAGACGAAGCGGCCATAGATCTCGTCGGCGATGATCCAGAGTCCATGCCGGCGGGCGAGACCGAGCAGCGCCGCGATCTCTTCTGCCGTCGCGGTCCATCCGGTCGGGTTCGCCGGCGAATTGATCACCAGCGCGCGCGTCCTTTGCGTGATCGCCGCCTCGAGCTTGCCGAGATCGAGGCTGAACCGGCCATGATCGAGATCCATCGCCACGCAGACCGCGCGCGCGCCGGCGACGCCGATCGCCGCGGCGAAATTCGGCCAGGCCGGCGTCGGGATCACGAGTTCGTCGCCCGGGCCGGCCACCATCCTGATGGCGATCTGGAGCGACTGCATGCCCGAACCGGTGACGAAGAAGCGCTCGGCCGGGAAAGGCCGGCCGAGCAGGCCGGCATGATAGCGCGCCAGCGCCTCGCGCAGTTCGGGCAGGCCGCGCTGCCAGGTGTAGAAGGTCTCGCCGGCGGCGAGCGACGCGTTGGCGGCCTCGATGATGAAGCCAGGCGTCGGCAGGTCGCCCTCGCCGACCCAGAGCGGGATCAGGCCCGGATGCAGCCGGCCATGGTTCATCACCTCGACGATGCCGCTCTCGGGCGCGTCCCGCGCCTCGGGCCGCAGCGCGGCCAGCAGGTCAGCGCCCTGCGGCGTCAGGGTGTCCATGATCTCGACCTCGCGTTTCCGACGCCGCTACATAGCCGATGACGCGGGCCGGCGGCATGAAATCGCGAGATCGGGTCGATCGGCGCCGGTGATGAATGGGCGCCGACCGCGCCGGGATCAGACCGGCTTCTGCTTCAGGAGATCGCGGATTTCGCCGAGCAGGACGACATCCTCGGCCGGCGGCGCAGGCGGCGCCGGCATGGCCTCCTCCTTGCGCTTGAGGCGGTTGATGCCCTGCACCACGAGGAACAGCACGAAGGCGATGATCAGGAAGTTCAACGCCACGGTGACGAAGGAGCCGTAGGCCAGGACCGCGCCCTGCTTCCTGGCCTCGACCAGCACGGGGGCGGTGACGGATGAATTCAGGCCGATGAAGTAGTTCGAGAAATCCACGCCGCCGAGCGCGCCGATGAAAGGCATGATGATGTCACTGACGAGCGAATCGACGATCTTGCCGAAGGCGGCCCCGATGATCACGCCGATCGCCAGATCGACGACATTGCCCCTCAATGCGAATTTCTTGAACTCATCGAGCATGGTCTGGCCCCTCAAGGACGAAATTAGCCGGGCTGGATCGTCCGGCGCGCAGGCGTCGCGGTGAAAACGCTAGCGCAGTCGCGTTGCCAATCAAAGACATGTCGTCCTACGGTGATTCGGCGTTTCCGGAGGCGTCAGCCGCGGCGTGAATCACGCCGGCGCGAAGGTTGGAGTCGAGATGATCCCGGCATGGTCCGTCGTCCTGGTGGCGCTGGCCTATCTTTGCGCATTGTTCGCCGTCGCCCATGTCGCCGACACATCGGGCCGGCGGCTGATGAGCGGGCGGGCGCGCCCGACGATCTACGCGCTGGCTCTCGGCGTCTACTGCACGTCCTGGACCTTCTACGGCTCGGTCGGCTTCGCCAGCCGGGCCGGGTTCGACTTTCTCGGCATCTATCTCGGCCCTATCCTGGTGATCGGCTTCGGCCACCGCGTGGTCGCGCGCATCGTCGAGATCGCCAAGTCGCAGAACATCACCTCGATCGCCGATTTCGTCGGCGCGCGCTACGGCAAGAGCGAGCGGGTCGCCGCGCTGGTCTGCCTCGTCGCGGTGATCGGCGCCGTGCCCTACATCGCCCTCCAGCTCAAGGCCGTGGCGAATTCGCTCTCGGTATTCCTGATCGCGACCGGCGGGCAGGCGCTGACGGCCGACGTGCCCGTGCTCAGCGACCTCGCCTTTCTGGTCGCGATGGTGCTGGCGGGGTTCGCCTGCGCTTTCGGCACGCGCCATATCGACGCCACCGAGCACCAGGACGGGCTCGTGCTCGCCATCGCCGTGGAGTCGCTGATCAAGCTCGTCGCCTTCCTGGCGCTGGGGGTGTTCGTGGTCTACGGCCTGTTCGACGGGGCGGCCGACCTGATCGCCCGGGCGGCCAGCCCGCCCGAGGGCAGCGCCCCGATCTGGGAGCGCAGTTCGAATTGGCCGACGTTCCTGACCTTGACGACGCTGTCCAGCTTCGCCTCGCTGCTGCTGGCGCGGCAGTTCCACATGACGATCGTCGAAAACCGCGATGCGCGCGATCTGCGCCGCGCCGCCTGGATGTTCCCGCTCTACCTGATCGCGATCAACGTCTTCGTGTTGCCGCTGGCCATGGCGGGCGAACTCCTGATCCCCGGGCCGGGAGTCGATCGCGACATGACCGTCCTCCTGCTGCCCCTGCAGCGCGAGGCGGGGCTGCTGGCGATGTTCGTGTTCATCGGCGGGCTTTCGGCCGCGACGGCGATGGTCATCGTCGCCTCGGTCGCGCTGGCGATCATGATCTCCAACCATCTGGTCATGCCGCTGCTGCTGCGCGGACGCGGCGTCCTCGGCGATCCCGCTGGTTCGCAGGCGAAGCGGCCGGCGGGACCGGGCGATGGCGGCAACACCGGCGGCGACCTCGGATCGCAGGTGGTGATCATCCGGCGGGTCGCGATCCTGGTCGTGATCCTGCTCGGCTACGCCTACTACCGGGCGGCCGGCGAGGCCGCGCTGGTTTCGATCGGGCTGCTCTCCTTCGCGGCGACGGCGCAGATCGCACCGGCCTTCATCGGCGGGCTGGTCTGGCGGCGCGGCACGGCGCTCGGCGCGGCGGCGGGGCTGATCGCCGGCGTCGCGACCTGGTCCTACACGCTGCTGCTGCCGAACCTCGTCCATCCCGCCGGCGCGTGGGCCGGGCTCGTCGCGCATGGTCCGCTCGGCATCGCCGCGCTCAGGCCCGAGCACCTCCTCGGGCTCGACTGGCCGGCGCTGCCGCACGGCGTGGCCTGGAGCCTGGGAATGAATCTTCTGGCCTATGTCGGCTTCTCCCTGCTGCGGCCGGCCAACGCGATGGAGCGGCTGCAGGCCAACGCCTATATCGACTCCGACCGCGCCACGATGGCGCAATCCTTTTCACTCTGGCGCTCGAGCGTGACGGAGGCCGAGCTGCAGTCCACCATCGGCCGCTATCTCGGCCAGGAGCGGACGCAGCGCGCCTTCGAGGGTTTCGCGGCCGGGCGCGGCACGATCGGCGCCGCCAACAACGAGGCCGACATCCACCTCCTGCGCTTCGGCGAGCATCTGCTCTCCTCGGCGATCGGGGCGGCGTCGTCGCGGCTGGTGCTGTCCCTGCTGCTGCGCCGGCGCAACCTCTCGACCGAAGCCGCCTTCAAGCTGCTCGACGACGCCTCGGCGGCGCTGCAATACAACCGCGACATCCTCCAGCACGGGCTCGACCATGCCGGCCAGGGCATCACCGTGCTCGACCGCGACCTGCGCCTGCTGGCCTGGAACCAGGCCTTCATCCAGCTTTACGACCTGCCGCCCTCGCTGGTGCGTTTCGGCACCGGACTGGACGAGGTGGTGCGCTACAACGCCGCGCGCGGGGCCTATGGCGACGGCGAGCAGGACGAATTGATGGCGGCGCGGCTGGAGAGCTTCGTCAAGGACCGCGAGCCGGTGCGGCTGAAGCTCTTCCCCTCGCGCAAGGTCATCGAGATCCGCTCCAATCCGTTGCCCGATGGCGGCCTCGTGACGACCTACACCGACATCACGCAAGCCGTGGAGGCGCAGGAGGAGCTCGAGCGCACCAACGAGACCCTCGAACGGCGCGTCGCCGAGCGCACCGAGGAAATCCTGCGCGTCAACGGCGAGCTTCAGCGCGCCAAGGCCGGCGCCGACGAGGCCAACGCCTCGAAGACGCGCTTCCTCGCCGCCGCCAGCCACGACATCCTCCAGCCGCTCAACGCGGCGAGGCTCTACGCCGCCTCGCTGGTCGAGCGCGACCGCGGCGCGGGACGCCCCGAACTGGCGGAGAACATCGACGCGTCCCTCGACGCGGTCGAGGAAATCCTGACGGCGCTGCTCGAGATCTCGCGGCTCGACGGCGGCGCGCTCAAGCCCGAGATCACCGCCTTCCGGCTCGACGAGCTGCTGCGCCAGCTCCAGCGCGAATTCGAGCCGAGCGCCCGCGAGAAGGGCCTGAAGCTCGTCTTCGTCGCGACCAGCGTCGCCCTGCGTTCGGACCGCAGGCTGATGCGGCGGCTGCTGCAGAACCTGATCTCCAACGCGATCAAATATACGCCGAACGGCAAGGTGCTCGTGGGGTGCCGGAGACGCGGCGGGCAGATTTCCGTCGAGGTTCTCGATACCGGGCTGGGCATCCCGCCCGGCAAGCAGAAGACGGTGTTCCGCGAGTTCCAGCGCCTCGACCAGGGGGCCAGGGCGGCGCCCGGCCTCGGGCTCGGCCTCTCGATCGTCGAGCGCATAGCGCGCACGCTGGACCATCGCCTCGTCCTGGTCTCCATGCCGGGACGCGGCTCCCGCTTCTGCGTGCTGGCGCCCCATTCGGCGCCCCTGCCGGCGATGAGCGTCGGCGCCGCGCCGCGCCGCACGCCGGCCGGGCAACTCGCCGGCCTGCGGCTGCTGACGATCGACAACGAGCCGGCGATCCTCGACGGCATGAAACTCCTCCTCGAGGGCTGGGGCTGCGTCGTGGACACCGCCGCCGGGCTGGACGAGGCGCTGGTCTCGATGCGCGGCCGCGAACCGGACGTCCTGATCGCCGACTACCACCTCGACCGCGGCGACGGGCTGAGCGCGATCTCGGCGCTGCGCGAGCGCGCCGGCGCGTCGATCCCCGCGATCCTGCTCACGGCCGACCGGACGCCGCAGGTACGCGACGCCGCCGCCGCGCTGGGCGTTCACCTGCTGCACAAGCCGCTCAAGCCCGGCGCGCTGCGCTCGCTGCTGGCGCAATGGCGCGCGACGCGGCTGGCGGCGGAATAGCGCGTATGGGCGAGCCGGCGGGGCAGCCTTGACGGCGGCGCGCGCCTCAGCGCCCTGAGGCGCCGGCCTCGCGCATCGCGTCCTCGGAAGCCAGAAAGGCGGCGACCTCGGGCGGAGGCTGCGGACTTTCCGCGGCGGCCCCGATTTCGGCCATCAGCCGGGCGATCGGCACGAAGCTCTTGCCGGCCCGGTCGTAAAGCGCGGCGCGAACCAGCGCGACCGCCGCCACGATCTCGCCCCCGTCCCGGCCGCGGCTGAGGACGCGATGCTGCATCACCAGCCAGGATTCGCTCCAGCACAGGATGCGGGTCTCGACCCGGAACGGCCGGAACAGGCGCAACTCGCGCCGGAAGCGGATCGTCCCCGCATTGACCACCGGCGCCCAGCGATGGCGCAGCACCGCCCGCCAGAGCCCGGTGCGCAGCATGAGGTCGGTGCGGCCGAGATCCATCAGCGACCAGTAGCGGCCATTGTTCATGTGCAGGCTGGTGTCGAGATCGTGAGGCCAGACCCGGAACGCCAGCACGGACGCCTCGAACGGCGCGGCCAGCCGCGGGCGGAACGGGTTGGTCAGCAGGAGCCAGAGCAGGCGGAACCAGAGATTCATCGGGACCTTCGCGCCGGGGCGGTCGCCGCTTCTAGCCGCAACGGCGCGCGGAACCTATCCTCGTCTTCGAACCGGGCCCGGCCGCGCCCGACGAACGGAAAAGGAGCCGCCATGCCGAGCCTGCACGTCGCCTCGCTGTCCAGACTGCACGAGACCGTCGCCGCCGTGGGGGCGCGCCATGTCGTGACGCTGATCAACGCGGCGACCGTGGTCGAGCGCCCGGCGGGCGTCAGCGCCGGGCGCCATCTGTTTCTCGGCATCTCCGACATCGTGTCCCCGATCGACGGCCACATCCTGCCCGGCGAAGCGCATGTGGCGAGCCTCCTGCGCTTCGTGCGCGACTGGGACCGGGCGGCGCCGATGGTGATCCACTGCTGGGCCGGCATCAGCCGCTCGACCGCCGCCGCCTACATCGCCGCCTGCGCGCTGGCGCCGGCGCGCCGCGAGGACGAGATCGCCCTGGCGTTGCGGGCCGCCTCGCCGTCAGCCACGCCGAACGCGCGGCTCGTCGCCCTCGCCGACGCGTCGCTGGGCCGGGCCGGACGGATGAGCGCCGCGATCGAGGGGATCGGCCGGGGGGCGGACGCCTTCGAGGGGGCGCCGTTCCAGCTCCGACTGGAATGAACGCCGGCGGCGTATCGCATAAATTGCCTCCAATGCGCCGGCACGCCGCATGTTCGTGCCGTTCCTGCTCCACCTGCCGGGATTGGTGGACAAGCCGGCGCGATCAGGCGCAGAAAATTGCTTGCGTTCGAGCGAGAATTTATCGAATCATTCCGTTTAGGCCGGCAAGATGACGATGGCTCCCGAACTCGACTCCCGCGATCGCGCGATCCTGCGAATACTGCAGGGCGACGGACGCATCACCAACTCCGACCTCGCCGAAAAGGTGCATCTGTCGCCGTCCGCCTGCCTGCGCCGCGTGCGGCAGCTGGAGGAAAGCGGCCTGATTCGCGGCTATGCGATGCTGCTCGACGACAAGATCGCGGGCTTTCCCGGCACGGCCTTCGTCTTCGTGACGCTCGACCAGCAGGGGCGCGCCTCGCTGGAGGGCTTCGAGCAGGCGGTGCGCGACCTTCCCGAAATCCTCGAATGCCATCTGCTCGCCGGCGCGCACGACTATCTGATGCGGGTGATCTACCGCGACAGCGCCGATTTCGAGCGCATCCACACCGACATCATCACGCAACTCCCCGGCGTCACCCGCGTGCAATCGACGCTGACGCTGCGCACGATCAAGAAGAGTTCGGCGCTGCCGATCTGACCCGCGCCGCCGGCGGGGTTGGCGCGGAGCACGACGCATCTGATAGACTCGCGCCGGTCGGGAATCATGCTGCGAGCGAAGCCAGGTCGTGAACGAAGCCAAGCCCAAATCCGGCGCCAACGCCGATGTCGCCGCCCTGCCCTTCGAGGCCGCGCTGAAGGAACTCGAGGCGATCGTCGCGCGGCTCGAGCGCGGCGATGTCGCGCTCGAGGAATCGATCGACATCTACACGCGCGGCGAGGCGCTGAAGGCGCGCTGCGACACGCTGCTGAAGCAGGCCGAGGCGAGGATCGAGAAGATCACCCTGGGGGCCGATGGAAAGCCTGCGGGGGTGACGGCGCTGGACGACGACAGATAGGGCTTCGCAAACGTCGAAGGGGAGAGGATCATGTCGCAACTGCCGGCCGAAGACCCCGTCCCGGGCGACGCCCGCTCCTGCCAGGCGATCGAGCAGGTGATCGTGCCGCGCGCCCGCGATCTCGGCGGCTTCTCGGTCAGGCGCGCCCTTCCCTCGATCGGCCGCAAGATGGTCGGGCCGTTCATCTTCTTCGACCAGATGGGCCCGGCCGAGTTCCATGTCGGCGAGGGGCTCGACGTGCGCCCGCACCCGCATATCGGCCTCTCGACCGTGACCTATCTGTTCGACGGCGAGATCATGCACCGGGATTCGCTGGGCACCGCGCTGGCGATCCGGCCGGGCGCGGTCAATCTGATGACGGCCGGGCGCGGCATCGTCCATTCCGAGCGCACCGGCGTCGAGGCGCGCGCCGGAGGGCCGAAGCTCTACGGCATCCAGGCCTGGCTCGCCTTGCCGAAGACGCATGAGGAGAACGCGCCGGACTTCGTCCACCACGCCGCGCCGGAGCTGCCGAAGATCGTCGAGGGCGGCAAGCGCGTCAGCCTGATCATGGGTTCGGCCTATGGCCAGACCTCGCCGGTCAAATTTCCCTGGGATGTGCTCTATGCCGAAGCGGTGCTCGCGCCGGGCGCGATCCTGCCGCTCGACGCCGACCATGAGGAGCGCGCGGTCTATGTCGTCGCCGGCCGGATCGACATCGCCGGCGACGAATTCGGCGCGGGACAGTTGCTGATCTTCAA
>JAKFWE010000283.1 GCA_021732895.1 Allobosea sp.
GGAAGAGGCGCCGACCCTCCCCATCACTTTTCTTCAAGACACGCGAACGCCGGCATCGCATATCCTCGCGCCATGGACGCGGTCAGTCAGGCGCAAACGCTGAATCTAGAACCGCTCGCCGCCGGCGAGCGGGCGAAGCTGTTTCCGGCCGCGCGCTTCGACGGGCTGGACTGTCTGGCCGCGACCTTCCGCAGCCACGCCTACGCGCCGCATCGCCATGAGAGCTATGTCGTCGGGATCATCGAGGCCGGCTGCGAGACCTTTCGCATCAAGGGCGTGCGCCATTACGCCCGGCCCGGGCAGATCGCCTTCGTCAACCCGCTCGAGACCCATGACGGCGAGCCCCATGGCGCGGGCTACAGCTATCGCATGACCTATCCGGAGATCGGGCTGATGCGCGAGGTGGCTGGCTCGCTGGCCGGGCGCGAGACGGATGCCACGCCGTTCTTCCGCGAACCGCTGGTCGAGGATGCCGAAGGCGCGGCGATGTTCTCCGCCGCCCATCGCCTGATCGAGCGGGGTCGCGATGCGCTGGCCGGCGAGGAGATGCTGCTGCGCTTCTATGCGCGCTGCCTGTCGCTGCACGCGCTCTGGCCCGTCGCCGCGCTCGGGCGCGAGGCGGGGCCTGTCGCGCTCGCCCGCGCGATCGTCGAGGAGCGCTTCGAGGAGGATCTGTCGCTCGCCGATCTGTCGCGCCTGACCGGACTGCCGCGCCATCGCCTGATCCGCGCCTTCCGCTCCGAAACGGGGCTGACGCCGCATGCCTATCTCGTCGATGTCCGCATCCGGCGGGCGCGCGAAAGGCTGCGGGCCGGCGACATGCCGGGCGAGGTCGCCGCCGCCACCGGCTTCTGCGACCAGGCGCATCTGACGCGCGCCTTCAAGGCGCGCCATGGCGTCACGCCCGGCGCGTTCCGCGCCGCCCATCTCTCTTGAGCGCTCTCCTCATGCCGTCAGCCTTCGACGACGCCCGCATGGGCCTCTCCGACATCTGGCCCGCAATGCTCGCCGCCGTGCCGGTGGCGCTCCTGTTCGGGGCGCTCGCCGCCGGCAAGGGCCTGTCTCCGCTGGAGGTGGCGCTGATGAGCGCGCTCGTCTTCGCAGGCGGGGCGCAGTTCGCCGCCGTCGAGCTCTGGGCGACCCCTGCGCCGATCGGCGCGCTGGTGTTCTCGACGCTGCTGATCAATGCGCGCCATGTCCTCATGAGCGCATCGCTCGCGCCCAAGCTGCGGGACTTCTCGCCGGGGCAGCGGCTCGGAGGGCTCTATTACATGGCCGACGAGAATTGGGCGCTGGCGGAAAAACGGGCGCGCACGCACCGGCTGACGCCGGCCTACTGGTTCGCGATGACCGTGCCTTTCGTCGTCTGCTTCGTCGGGGTCGCGACTCTGGGCTCGCTGATCGGGGCCGCGCTCGGCGATCCGCGCCGTTTCGGCGCCGACTTCGCCTTCACGGCGATCTTCATCGCGCTTGTCGCCGCCTTCTGGAAGGGCCGCGTCACAGCCTGGACAGTGGCGGCGGCGGGCCTTGCCTCGGCCGCGACCTACAAGCTCGCCGGGCCGCCCTGGCATGTGCTGGCGGGTGCGCTGTGCGGGCTGGCTGCCGCATGGTGGGCGGCGGGGCGCGAGCATGCGCGCGTCGAGGCTCAAGCATGAGCCTCGACGCGCTCAATCTTCTCGCCATTCTCGGCATGGCGCTCGTGACCTGTGCGACGCGCCTCGCCGGGCTGGCGCTCGCCGGGCGGCTCGATCTGTCGCCAAGGGCGCAGGCCGCCTTCGACGCGATTCCGCCGGCCGTGCTGATCGCGGTGATCGCGCCGGGCGCGCTCGCCACCGGCTGGGCCGAGACGGGCGCGGCGCTGCTGACGGCGCTGGCCGCGACGCGGCTGCCGGTTCTGGGCGTGGTGGCGGTCGGGGTGGTCGCGGTGGTGGCGTTGCGGGCGCTCTGAATCCTTCTCCCCCGAGGGGAGAAGGAAGAAAGCTCACAGCGGCAGGCACATCCTCTCCAGCCACTCCCTCGCCTCGCCCTCGACCAGCGGCGCGAGATTGCTCCAGACCCGGGCGTGATAGGCGTCGATCCAGCCGATCTCGCCTGCGTCGAGCAGCCCGAGGTCGATCAGCGCCCGCTCATACGGGCACCAGGTGATGGTCTCGAACCCATACATGGTCCGGTCGCCGCCGGGGATGACGCGCTCCTCGACGACGATCAAATTCTCGATGCGGATGCCGTATTCGCCCTGCTTGTAGTAGCCCGGCTCGTTGGAGAGGATCATGCCGGGCTCCAGCGGCGTGGTTCCGAGCTTGGAGAGGCGCTGGGGACCCTCATGCACCGAAAGGTAGCTGCCGACGCCGTGCCCCGTGCCGTGGTCGAAGTCGAGCCCGGCCTGCCACAGCGGCAGCCGCGCCAGCGCGTCGAGCTGCGCGCCGGACGTGCCCTTGACGAAGAGCGCGCGCGAGATGGCGAGATGGCCCTTCAGCACGCGGGTGTAGCGGTCGCGCATTTCGTCGGTCGGCTCGCCGATCGCCAGGGTGCGGGTGATGTCGGTGGTGCCGTCCTCGTACTGCCCGCCGGAATCGACCAGGAAAATGCCCGGCTCGATCGGGCGGTTGCTCGACTCGGTGACGCGGTAATGCGGCAGGGCGGCGTTCGGCCCCGCGCCGGCGATGGTGGTGAAGGAAACGTCCTTTAGCAGGCCGGTCTTCAGGCGCTCGGCCTCGAGCGCCGCGACCGCGTCGATTTCGGTCAGGCCCCCCTTGGGCGCCTCGCGCGCCAGCCATGACAGGAAACGCACAATCGCCGCGCCGTCGCGCAGATGGGCGGCGCGCGCGCCGGCGAGTTCGGTTGGGTTCTTGCGCGCCTTCATCAGCGCGATCGGGTCCGCGCCGGGATCGGCCGCGCCGCCGGCCCCGGTGATCAGGCTCGCCAGCGCGGAGGCGGCCGTCGCGGCGTCGAGCCGGACCTTCGCCCCGGCCGCGCCGAGCGCCTGCAGCAGCGCCGTCAGGGCGCCGGGCGGGGCGATCTCGCCGACCGCGCCGATGGCGTCCCCGGCCTCGTTGGTGACCTTCTCGGGCGCGAGGAACACGGTGGGGCGGCCCTCGCGCGGCACGATGGCGTAGCCGAGCGGCAACGGCGTGTGCTCGACATCGCCACCCCTGATGTTGAAGGTCCAGGCCAGCGCGTGGGGATCGGAGATGACCAGCGCATCGACCTTCGCCTCCGCCAGCGCCGCCTGAATGCGGGCGAGCTTCTCCGCCGGCGCTTCGCCGGCATGGGCGGCCGCGTGCGCCCGGACCGGGGCCGTCGGCGCCGCCGGCCGGTCGCTCCAGAGCGCGTCGACCGGATTCGGCGCGACCGCGACCAGCGCGCCGCCGGCCAGCGCCGCCGCCTTCTCCAGTTTCGCGACGCCCGCCGGCGTGTGTAGCCAGGGATCGTAGCCGAGCCTGCCGCCTGCCGGGAGGTTCCGCTCGATCCAGCGCTCCAGCGGCGTCTCCTCCATGCGGGTCGGCGTCACCACGCCCGCGTCGGTCTGTTCGGCCGCCTGGATGGTGTAGCGCCCATCGACGATCAGCGCGGCCCTGTCGGCCAGGATCACGGCGCCGCCGGCCGAGCCGGTGAAGCCGGTGAGCCAGGCGAGGCGGGCCATGTGCGCGGGCACGTATTCGCCCTGATGCTCGTCGGCGCGGGGCACGATGAAGCCGTCGAGCCCCTGCCCGGTCAATGCGGCGCGCAAGGCCGCGATGCGGGGCGCGACCTGCGCCGGGCTGCTCGGCTCGGAAAAGGACTGGAAGCGGCAGGCGGGCGGCGCTTTGGCGGGCGATTGCGTCATGATGGGTCCGGAAGGCTGGATTCCCGGCATCGTCGCCAATCGCATTCGGGAAGGCCAGCGGAAAGCGCGTCATCGAGGCTGCTTTTCGTGAAGCATCCGCCGCCTGCACGGTAGGCGCGATGCCTCATCGCTATGCGAAAACTCGCAATCATTAATGAGTTGAGTGAGGTCGCATGCGCTCAGTGCATGTATCGCATCTGCGAAACGGACTTCTCGCAAGTGCGAAGGGCGCCCATCTTCGCTCCATAAGAGAACGAGGAAGCGACCGGGACTGTCCTTCGTTTCACTGTTGGAGAGACCCCATGACCTATCTGATGAACACGGCGGCTTCGTTGCCGGCGACCGACGCCGTCAAGGCCACGCCCGCAGCCGGCCCGGGCATCTGGCAGCGTCTCTACGCCGCCATGATCGAAAGCCGCCGCCGCGCCGCGATCAGCGAGTTGCATGCGCGGTCCTATCTGATCGGAGAGGCCGAGATCGTGCTCGGCGGCTTTCCGCAGACGGCGTTGAGCGACGACGCGAAGCTGCCCTTCAACCGCTGATCCGCCCTCTCGCCACCGCTTCCGCGCCCTGCCTCAGGCCGCGCGCGCCCCAACCCTGGAGCCCATCATGATCGCCGTCATCAAGCACATCGTCGAATCGATCGTCGATTCCGTCCGTTTCGCCTCCGCCGTCTGGCACGACGCCCGCGCCATGCAGGACGAGGCGCAGCAGAAGTACAACCACCTGCGCTTCTGAGCGCTGACGCGCCTCAATGCGGGCGGCGCGGCCTTGGGGCCGCGCCGCCCTTTTTCATGACCAGCGTGGCCCAGCCCTCGCGCAGCGACCGGCGCGCCAGCGCGAGCCCCTGATGCCGATAGGCCGAAACGACGCCGGCCACGTCCATGGCGAGCAGGCCCGACAGGATCACCGTGCCGTCCCGCGAGATCGCCCGCGCGATCGCCGGCGCGAGCCGCCGCAGCGGTCCCGCCAGGATATTGGCGAAGACGAGGTCAAAATGGCCCGGCCGGTTCGCCTTGGCGTGGCGCAGGCCCGGCGCGACATAGAGATCGAGCCCGTGGGGCGCGCGGTTGACGCGGGCGTTGTGCGCCGCCACCTCGACGGCGACCCTGTCGATGTCGCCGGCGACGACCTTGCGCTTGGTCTGCTTCGCCAGCGCCAGCGCCAGAATCCCCGTGCCCGTGCCGACATCGATGGCGTTTCGCGGGCGGCGCTGCTTCAGTTCGGCGTCGAGCGCCATGAGGCAGCCGGCCGTGGTGCCGTGATGGCCGGTGCCGAAGGCGAGCGCGGCCGGGATCTCGATGGCGACATCGTTGACGCGCACCGCGTCGCGATCATGCGCGCCATGGACGAGCACGCGGCCGGCGCGCACGGGCTCGAGCCCGTCGAGCGAGGCCGCGACCCAGTCCTGCTGGTTCACCGTGGCGAAGGGCGTCGCATCGATGCTCTCGCCGACGATCGGGCGCAGCATGTCGCGCACCGCCCCTTCGTCGGGATGGGTGGCGAAATAGATTTCGACCTTCCAGGGCGCGTTCAGCGAGAGCGTGGTCACGCCGGTCTCGATCTCGAAGGCCGAGATCGCGGTCTCGGTCGGGTCGAAGACCTCGCCCAGAAGCTCGGTCAGCGCGCGCGCCTTCTCGCCCGAGGTGGAGAGTTCGAGAACGGTCGCGACCGTGGCGGGGAGGAGGCCTTCGCGCATCGGCGGGGAATAGCAGGGTGGGCATCGACTGTCATGATGCCAGCCGACGTTCGACATCGCGATACGCGTGAGGTTGCGACCGCAGCCTGGGTCGACGACGTGTTCTGCAATCCTTGGTCCGGTTCCGTACCGAAAAATTGTATTGACTGAAGGCGATGCAATCAGCGGTTCTGTAATCCGCACTTTTGTTTATCTGAATAAATATTCATGGAACTCCTAACTGTTGAGATGGTTCCTCCGCCGGGGCTGTTGTTCAAACGGCAAAGGAGAAACACCATGATCAGGAAAGTTGTTCTTGTAGTCGCGCTCGCCATTGCTCCGGCGACGGCATTCGCCCAGTCCGATTCCGGCGCCAAGGGTGGCGCTGTCGGTGGGGCCGCAACGGGCGCTGTCGGTGGCGCGATCGTCGGTGGTCCGGCTGGAGCTGCGGTGGGCGCAGTCGGCGGCGCCGCTGCCGGCGCCATCACCGGCGGCATCGCCGGCGATCAGCGCGCCGAGTTCCGGACCTATGTGAGGGAGCAGCGCGTTCCGTCGGTGTCGTATCGCGAGGAGGTCGTCGTCGGCGCGACCCTGCCGGAGACCGTCACCTATCGCGAGGTGCCGGCGCGCTACGGCAAGACGCGGTATCGCTATACGGTCGTCAACGACAAGACCGTTCTTGTCGAGCCGCGCACCCGCAAGATCGTCCAGATCATCGAATGAGCGGGAGCTCATTTAATGAGGAGACCCGCCCGTGAGGGCGGGTCTTCGACGTGGATCGGCTACGACCGGGACGAGTTCACTCGGCCGCTGGCTGAAGAGCGACGTCAGGAGCTGGGATCAGCGCGATCGCGTATTTCGCCATGTCCGCCGCAACCTCTGAATCGGCCTTGAGTTCGCTCGGGGTGCGCGCGCGGGGGCTGGTCCGGCCTTCCGCCCGATGTCCTCGAACCAGAGCGCGACAGCCTCCGGTGCATTCGTAAGCGCCTCGTCGAGCGTATCGCCGACCGAGAAGCAGCCGGGCAGGTCCGGAAACCAGACGCCGACGGCGAAATCGGGGCCGGCGTCCTCGATGATGGCGACGTAGGTCAGTTCACTCTGCAGCGAGGCGCGAGAGTGCAGGAGCGAACGGAATTGCCATCAGGATAGCGTCTTGGGACGCCGCCAGAAAATCGGGATCGCGCCGTAATTCGTCTATGCTTCGCGGCTCGGGAAATTCCGAAGCGGTATCTTCAAGCCAGCTTTCGGCGGCGAACTCCAGCACTTCGCGCGCCTGCTGGAACGCGTCGTCGAGCGTGTCGCCGGCGGTGAAAACACCCTTCACGTCGGGGAATTGAACACCGTAGCAGGATGTCGCGTCCTTATGGACGACTGCAATGTAATGTCGCATGGCGACCTTCGCTCAATCCCGTTCCCAGCCGGCAGCCCTGTATATCCCATGGACCGTGCCGATGGGAATGTCCCGCTTGGGATGGACGACGACCGCCATGCGTTTGGTCGCCTCGTGGACGAATTTGTGGTGCGAGCCGCGAACGCTCTTGAGAACGAACCCGTCCCGCTTCAGACGGCGAATGATGTCGGCGCTGTTGGTCAGCATCTGCTCCTCCGAATGTCATCAGATGGAGCGAGCATGAGGCTCGCGCGCCAGCGTCAACTGTGGTGTCTACCGATTTCTTTCACCCCACCCCCTGCACAAAGCTATCCAGCACCATCTTCCGCCCGGCCTTGTCGAAATCGACCGTCAGCTTGTTGCCGTCCACGCTCGCCACCGAGCCGGGGCCGAACTTGACGTGGAACACGCGCGCGCCGGCGTCATAGGCCGATGAGCCGCTCGATTTGGCGGTGAGTTCGCCCTCGATCAGCAGCGGGCCGCGCTGGCGGCCGCCTTGCGCGAAGCCGCGCCCGCTTTCGCTCAGGCCGCTTGACCACCCGGCATCCGCCTTCGCCTTGTTCTCCTGGGCGCGCTGCCAGCCCGGCGTGCTGTAGCTGGAGCCGAAGCTTTCCATCCGGTCGAAGCGCGAGGAGACGTAGCCGCCTTGCCCGAAGGCGGTCGGCGCGGCGACGACCTCGACATGCTCCTCCGGCAGTTCGTCGATGAAGCGGCTCGGCAGGCTCGATTGCCAGAGGCCATGAATGCGCCGGTTCGAGGCGAAATAGAGCTTCAGCCGCTTGCGGGCGCGCGTCAGGCCGACATGGGCGAGGCGGCGTTCCTCCTCAAGGCCTGCGCGGCCGCTCTCATCGAGCGCGCGCTGGCTCGGGAAGAGGCCTTCCTCCCAGCCGGGCAGGAAGACGGTGTCGAACTCCAACCCCTTGGCGCCGTGCAGCGTCATGATCGAGACGCGGGCCGCGTTTTCGCCGGTGTCGGCGTCCATCACCAGCGAGACGTGTTCCAGGAAAGCCGGCAGGTCCGGGAACTCGTCGAGCGAGCGGACGAGCTCCTTCAGGTTCTCGAGCCGGCCGGCGGCGTCGGCCGAGCGGTCCTTCTGCCACATCTCGGTGTAGCCGCTCTCCTCCAGCACGAGTTCGGCGAGTTCGCCCTGGCGCATGTGCTCGGAGCGGGCGCTCCAGCGCGCGAAGGCCTCCACCAGTTCGCGCAGCGCCGTGCGGGCCCTGGGCTTGAGCTCGTCGCTCTCGACGATGGCGCGGGCCGCCTGCAACAGCGACATCCGGGTGGCGCGGGCGTGGTTGTGGAGAATCTGGATGGTGGCGTCGCCCAGGCCGCGCTTGGGCTGGTTGACGATGCGCTCGAAGGCGAGATCGTCGGTGTTCGAGACCACGCAGCGCAGATAGGCCATGGCGTCGCGGATTTCGGCGCGCTCGTAAAAACGGGGACCGCCGATGACGCGATAGGCCACGCCGGTCTGGACGAAGCGCTCCTCCAGCTCGCGCATCTGCGCGGAAATTCGCACCAGCACGGCGATCTCGGCGAGGTTCTCGCCTTTCGACTGCATGGCCTCGATCTCGTCGGTGATCAGCCGGGCTTCCTCCTGGCTGTCCCAGGCCCCGGTGATGGTGACCTTCTCTCCCGCCTCGTCCTCGGTGCGCAAAGTCTTGCCGAGACGGCCCTCGTTGCGGGCGATCAGCTTGGAGGCGGTGGCGAGGATATGCCCGGTCGAGCGGTAGTTGCGCTCCAGCCGGACCACGGTCGCGCCCGGGAAATCGTGCTCGAAGCGCAGGATGTTGTCCACTTCCGCGCCGCGCCAGCCATAGATCGACTGGTCGTCGTCGCCGACGCAGGCGATGTTGCGCCGCCCCTGGGCGAGCAGCCTCAGCCAGAGATACTGCGCCGTGTTGGTGTCCTGATACTCGTCCACGAGGATGTAGCGGAAGCGCTCATGATAACTCGCCAGCACGTCCGCATGCTCGCGGAACAGCGTCAGGCAGTGCAGCAGGAGGTCGCCGAAATCGACCGCGTTCAGCGCCTTCAGCCGGTCCTGATAGGCTGCGTAGAGCTTGCCGCCCTTGCCGTTGGCGAAGACGGCGGCCTCGCCCGGCGCGACGTCCTTGGGCGCGAGGCCCCGGTTCTTCCACGAGTCGATGAAGCCCGCCAGCATGCGGCCGGGCCAGCGCTTCTCGTCGATGCCCTCGGCCGCGATGACCTGCTTCATCAGGCGGATCTGGTCGTCCGCATCGAGGATGGTGAAGTCCGAGCGCAAATCGAGCAGTTCGGCATGGCGGCGCAGCAGCTTGGCCGAGATCGAGTGAAAGGTGCCGAGCCACGGCATGCCCTCGGCGACCGGGCCGACGAGATGGGCGACGCGCTCTTTCATCTCGCGCGCCGCCTTGTTGGTGAAGGTCACCGAGAGGATCTGCGACGGGTAGGCGCGGTTCGTCGCGATCAGATGGGCGATGCGGGTGGTCAGCACGCGGGTCTTGCCGGTGCCGGCGCCCGCCAGCACCAGCACGGGGCCGTCGGTGGCCTCGACGGCGAGGCGCTGCTCCGGGTTGAGCCCCGCGAGATAGCCGGCCGAGGGCGCGGCGGCGGCGCGCGCGGCGAGCCCGCCGGGACGGGGCAGGGGGGCGGGTTTGAGGCCGTGGTCCGACAAGATGCGCGATGCCTGATCGTGATTCGTTCACGGTCAATATAGGGTGTCCGGCGCCGTATTGCGCCCTTCGACTTCGGCCGCTCTACTGAATCTCCGCTGAGGAATCGCCATGGCGAACGACGACTGGCCAATCAGAAACCAGGTTCCAGCGCTCAGCGATTACGACGCCTATGCGGCCGACCCGGTGCTGCCGGCCGCGATGGCCGCGTTCGGCGCCGACTGGGCCGGCGAGCGCCTGCATGAGGCCGGGCGCACGGTCGGCGCGGGCGACACGCAGGAGCTGGCGCGGCAGGCGAACCGCTTCACGCCCGAGCTGCGCACGCATGACCGCTTCGGAAACCGCATCGACGAGGTCGCCTTCCATCCGGCCTGGCACGAGCTGATGGGCCTCGCGATCGGGCAGGAGACGCATGCGCTGTGCTGGAACGAGCCGCGCGCCGGCGCGCAGGTGGCGCGGGCCGCGCTGCAATATCTCTGGTATGGCTGCGAAAGCGGCGTCTGCTGCCCGATCAGCATGACCTATTCGGCGATTCCGGTGCTCAGGCAGGATGCCGCCCGCTGGGCGGAGTGGGGCGATCTCGTCACGTCCCGCCGTTACGACAGGCGGCAGGGGTCCGCCTCGGGCAAGACGGGCGCGACGGTCGGCATGGCGATGACGGAGACGCAGGGCGGCTCCGATCTTCGGCAGACGCAAACCGTGGCGAAGGACAATCGCGACGGCACGGTCTCGATCCACGGTCAGAAATGGTTCTTCTCCGTGCCGCATTCGGACGTCTTCCTGACGCTGGCGCGAACGGAGGAGGGCGTCTCCTGCTTCGTCGTGCCGGGCTGGCTGCCGGACGGAGCGCGCAATGGCGTCGCGATCCAGCGGTTGAAGGAGAAATGCGGAAACCGCTCCAACGCTTCATCCGAGGTGGAGTTTCGCGGCGCGATCGGTCATCTCATCGGCGAGCCGGGCAGGGGCCTGCGCGCCGGGCTGTCGATGAACCACAACACGCGGCTCGACATCGCGGCGGCCTCCGCCGGGCTGATGCGGCAGGGCTTGGCGCAGGCGGCCCATCACGCGGCGCATCGCTCCGCCTTCCAGCGCCGGCTGATCGACCAGCCGATCATGCAGAATGTGCTGGCCGATCTCGCGATCGAGGCCGAGGCCGCCGCCTGGCTGGCCTTTCGCCTGTTCGCCGCCGTCGATCGCCAGGAAACCTCGGAGAGCGAACGGCTGCTGGCGCGGATCGGCGCGCCGATCGCGAAATACTGGGTGGCGAAGCGCGCGCCGGCCGTCATCGTCGAGGCGCTGGAATGCATCGGCGGCAACGGCTTCATCGAGGAGCACCCGCTGGCGCGGCATCATCGTGAGGCGCCGCTGAACTCGGTCTGGGAGGGCTCGGGCAACGTCATCTGCCTCGACGTGCTGCGCTCGCTCGAACGAGAGCCGGGCTCGCTGGCCGCGCTGCTCGACGAGTGCGCCGCGGCGCGCGGCGCGGACAGGCGCTACGACGCGGCGCTGGCCGCGCTGGAGGGCGAACTGCCGGAGCTGACGCGCCATGAAGGTCAGGCGCGGCTTCTTGTCGAGCGGCTGGCGCTGATGCTGCAGGGCTCGCTGCTGCTGCGATACGCGTCGCGCGATGTCGCCGACGCCTTCGCCGCAACGCGGCTCGACGGGCGCTGGTCGGGGCATTTCGGCTCGCTGCCGCGCGGTCTCGACGCGGCGGCCCTGGCGCGCCGGGCGGTTCCAAGCCTTTAGTTCAGGCGGCCTCGGTCACGACGGCTCGCCGCCGGCCTCCGCACCCCAGAGTTCGTTCAGCCGCCGGTCGCGGCCGCAACCGGCGCGGTAGAGCCGGTAGCGAATCGGGTTCTTCTGGTAAAAATCCTGGTGATAGTCCTCGGCCGGGTAGAACGCCGTCTGCGGCGCGATTTCCGTCGTCACCAGCTCCTTGAAGCGAGCCGCGACCTCCGCCTTCGACGCCTCCGCCAGTTTCCGCTCCTCCTCCGAGCCGTAATAGATGCCCGCACGATACTGCGAGCCACGGTCGCAGAACTGGGCGTTGGCGGTCAGCGGGTCGTGGTTGCGCCAGAACACGTAGAGCAGCTTTTGGTAGCTGACCTTGGCCGGATCGTAGACGATCCTCACCGCCTCGGTGTGGCCCGTCCTGCCGGTCGAGGTCGATGCGTAGGTCGGATCGACCGTGTGGCCCGAGGTGTAGCCCGAAATCGTCGAGATCACGCCCGGCAGCTTGTCGAAGGGCGGCTCCATGCACCAGAAGCAGCCGCCGGCGAAAATCGCGGTCGCGGTCGCCGCCGCAGGCGTGGCGGGCTGCTGGGCGAAGCCTGACGCCGACAGGCCGAGCCCGGCCGCGACCGCGAGCCCGGCGAGCATCGCGCGCCGGTTCACGCCCCGCCTCCGGCCGGTTCGAAGCGCATCGAGACGCCGTTCATGCAGTAGCGCAGGCCGGTCGGCTGCGGCCCGTCCGGGAAGACGTGGCCGAGATGGCCGCCGCAGCGCGAGCAATGCACTTCGGTGCGGCGCATCAGGAAGCTGCTGTCCTCGCTTTCGCCGACGGCCCCGTCCAGCGGCCGAAAGAAACTCGGCCAGCCGGTGCCGCTGTTGAACTTGGTGTTCGAATCGAACAGCGCCTGGCCGCAGCCGGCGCAGACGAACGCGCCCTGGCGCTTCTCATGGTCGAGCGGGCTCGTCCCGGGGCGCTCGGTGCCGTGGCCGCGCAGCACGCGGAACTGCTCCGGGGTCAGCTTCTCGCGCCATTGCTCTTCGCTGAGCGAAACCGCGTAGTCGCCTGCCTCGCCCTTCTTGCCGCCGAACAGGTCCAGCAACCCCATCGCCTTCTCCTCCGCCATTCCAGCGCGCGTCGCCGATCCCGATCGGCTGGCGCCGGCTCCGCCGACGCTTCCAGTCATCGTCAGATGGCGACGATCGTCGCCAGAAACAGCGATTTCGCAACCTTCGCGCTTTCACAATCCTGTTTGCGCACCCGTCTCCGGCCCGCCGCGCGTCACCGAACCGTCACGCGACTCCTCTAGTCGGCTCGCCATCGGCAGGCGAACCGCGCGAGGCTCGACAGTGACGCAGACGGCACGCACGGTCCGGCGAACGACCACATCCGGGCTGACGAGCGCGGTCCACCGCAACAAGCCGCTCTCGCGCGCCGGCGTGCTGGAGCGGATGTTCACCCTGGCCTTTTCCGGGCTGGTCTACCCCCAGATCTGGGAAGATCCGGTCGTCGACATGGAGGCGCTGGCGCTCAAGCCGGGCGACCATGTCGTCGCGATCGCGTCGGGCTCCTGCAACGTCCTGTCCTATCTCACGGCCGATCCGGCCAGGATCAGCGCGATCGATCTCAACGGCGCGCATATCGCGCTCGGGCGGCTCAAGGTCGCGGCATTGCTGCGGCTGAGGCGCCACGAAGACCTGCTCGCCTTTCTCGCCGAGGCGCGCTCGCGATCGAACATCGGCCTCTACGACCGCGAGATCGCGCCGCATCTCGACCCGGTCTCGCGCTCCTACTGGGAGGCGCGCAGCCTCCTCGGCCGCCGCCGCATCGAGGCGTTCGCGCGGAATTTCTACCGCTACGGCCTGCTCGGCCGCTTCATCGGCGCGGGCCACCTGCTCGGCCGCGCGCTCGGCTGCGATCCGCGCGTGATGCTGCAGGCGCGCGACATGGCCGAGCAGCGGGTGTTGTTCGAGCGGCACATCGCGCCGGTCTTCGAGAAGCGGCTGGTGCGCTGGCTGGTGCGCCAGCCGGCCTCGCTCTATGGGCTGGGCATTCCGCCGGCCCAGTACAAGGCCCTGGCCGGCGACGGCGCCGAC
>JAKFWE010000063.1 GCA_021732895.1 Allobosea sp.
CCGGTTCCGGATCTTCCACGATCAACCCGCAAGGGGTCGGCTACGCGAGCGTGCCGCCGCTGCGGCTGACGCCTTCGCGGTGATCGCGACCGGCACCGGCCCTTCGAGGAGCCATCGAGCGGGAATTCCCCCGCTCCCGGATGGAGCCTCACAATGTCGAACGATCTTGTCCTTGCCCAGAGCCACGCCTTCGCACTCGCTCGCACGCTGATGGTCCCGATTACGGTCTTCCAGATCGATGGCGCCTATGGAGTGCTGCCGAGCGACGAGATCGACGACGCAGACGAGCTCCACGTCATCCATGAGTTCGACCCTCATGATCGCCGGCCGGCTCACTGAGCCGGGAGTGGGCGCCGCAAGCGAGCGGTCGCCCGCAAGGGAGGCTGCGCCGCGAACGATTGATCTCATTTCCCGTCGAAGGTCGATCCGCGCCCTTGCAGGCGCCGCTCTTCGCGGCGGTTGGGCTTGGACCCGCGAGATGTGCGGGAGGGACGACGCAGCAGGAAAGGCCGGACGTAAAGCGCCGGGAGAGATGATGGAGCAACGAGAACTCGAAGAACTGAAGGGGCGCGTGTTGTGTGCGGCGGTGCTGGAGAAAGCCGGCTTCGCCATCGATCTGAAGGAGAGCACGCGCCGCGCCGTCAAGCACCGGCGCGGCAGCGACATCATCATCGTGATCCACGAAGGCCGGGGCTGGTTCGATCCGCTGTCGGACGCCAAGGGCGATGTCTTTTCGCTGATCCAGCATCTGGACGGCGTCGCCTTCGCCGAAGTGCTTGTGCGTGCGGCCGAGCTGGTCGGGTTTGGACCGGCGGAACCTGCGTGGCAGAGATCGCGCACGCAGAGGCCGGATGTCTCTCTTGCCGAACGCTGGCGCGCCCGGCGAGCCCTTCGGCCAGGCTCCGCCACCTGGCGCTACCTGCGTCACGAACGCCATCTCCCCGAAAGCGTGCTGCGCGCCGCGATCCGGCAGGACGGGCTGCGGGAAGGTCCGTGCGGCAGCCTGTGGGCAGCCCATCTCGATGATCGAGGCGCGGTCACCGGATGGGAGGAGCGCGGCCCGGAATGGCGCGGCTTTTCGACCGGCGGCGCGAAGGTGCTGTTCCGGCTCGGCGTACCCGACGCCCTGAGGCTCTGCATCACCGAGGCTGCGATCGACGCGATGAGCCTCGCGGCGGTCGAGGGGCTGCGGCAAGGCAGCCTCTATCTCAGCACCGGCGGCGGCTGGTCGCCGGCGACTCAAGCCGCGCTGCAAATGCTCGCTGCCCGTCCTGGAGCAATACTCGTCGCGGCGACGGACGCCAACAGCCAGGGTGAAGCCTATACCGGCCGGCTGCGCGAGATCGCCGAGACCGCCGGCTGCGACTGGTCTCGGCTGAAGCCGCCCGGCGACGATTGGAACGAGGCGCTGAAGGAAACGGCGAGGGAGGAAATAGAAAGACGACATAGGAGAGGAGGCCTGCCGCATGCCCGCTGGCCGCATCAAGGGTGACGCTTCGCCCGGCTGCGCCGGCCCTTGACCCGGCCGATCAGGGAAGCGGCCGCGGGGAAGGGGTCAGGAAGAGCCGAAGATGATGGCAATGTCGCGAGGATGAGCCGCGCTCCGGTCTGACGAGCCCCAAGAAGCCAGCCCATGACCCCTTCTCCGATCCGCAAAGTGTTCCAGGGCGTCGCCGATCGGCGGCAGATGTTCCGGATGTTCGACCGCCATGTGCATCGGCCCAACCGCGGCCCGCATGATGCAAGCTCGCTCTACTCAGGCGAATGGTTCGAGATCGGCCAGGCGGCGCACGACTACATGTTCGAGGTCCTGCCGCCAGTCATCTTGGCGGTCGACATGTTCGCGATGCGCGAGTTTTTGACCGGCTCGATCACCAGCATCTTCTTCACGCTGTGGATCGATGGCCGGGCCCGGTACTTCCACGCCTATTGCGATCTCGCCGATGTCGGTTCCGGCAGGCGCATGCGCGAGGCGATCATCGAGCGTGAAACCCGGCCCGTTCGGGCGATGACGCGGCAGGAGCGTCTGGAGCACATCTGGTCGAGCACCCATGACGACTATCGCGGCTATGCCGGCGAGCGCTGGCCCGCGCCCGACCGGGGCAAGCGCACCATCACCGTCTATGGCGGCCGGCAGGGAACGACGTCAAAACTACTCGACGGCCTGACGGACCAGGAGATTAGCGAAAATCTCCCCGTGCATCTGCGGTACCTGCCCGACGCGATCGCGGCGTGATGGGCGGCGGCAATGTTCAGCTTTTCCGTCACGGATGTCCGCGCCGTCATCACGCGCGGACGGATCGACGCCGTCCTCAATGGCGGCTTTCGCAATCCTCATGGCCTCAGCGCCGGCAAGAACGAACGGCCGGGCCTATGGTTGGTCGGCGATGAGGGCGTCTACATCATGTCCAACGGCAAGCTCGCCGAGGATCAGCGTCCGCTCGTGGTCTACGCTCACGAGTGCGATCCCAAGACCAACCCGGACTACTGGCATTACAAGCGCCAACACTTTGGCGGCGATGACGGCGTCGAATTTCTTGATGCCGCCGTGCTCGTGAAGTTGATCGACGCCGCACCGACAGCGACGCATCTCAAGATCGCGATGGCAGACGACGCCCTGTCGCTCGCTTTGGTCTGGCGCTGACACGCCGGGCTGCCCAGCCGCCCCCATCCCCCGTCCCGCGACCATCGCAACTTCCGTCGGACCTGATCCGGCGGGAGCGATGGCGCGCGCCTCGACCACAGGAGAATTCGCTATGGCGCAAAATCACCGCCTCAATCTCGATCCCTTCACCTTCGACCTCTTCAACGACACCGCGCTCTCATCGAGCCTAAACCTGGGCGTCATGGCCTTCGCCGACGACGTCGCAGCCAATGACGACGATGATCCGGAGCCCACGCCGCCGTCGCCGGCGCAGCGGATTACTCCATCCGCGCCGCAGCCCTCATCGCTTTGTCAGAGCGTCAATTTTGTCCTCGACGGCGACCGCGGCCTCGCGGCGAATTGGAAGGATCGTGCGCGCGACAGCATTGCCGCGATCCGGCTCGCCGCGCGGATCGAAGCCGAGGAGAGGCCTGCGACGTCGGACGAGCAGCGTGCGCTGATCCGCTTCACCGGCTTCGGCGCATCCGACCTCGCCAATGGCGTTTTCCCGCGGCCGGGCAAGACGGCGTTCCGAAAGGGCTGGGAGACGATCGGCGACGCGCTGCAGGACGCGGTCAGCGACGCCGACTACGCTTCGCTGGCGCGCTGTACGCAGTACGCCCATTTCACGCCGGAGTTCATCGTCCAGGCGATCTGGGCCGGCCTGCAGCGGCTCGGCTGGCGCGGCGGCCGAGTACTCGAACCCGGCACCGGCACCGGGCTGTTCGCAGCGCTCATGCCGGAAGCTTTTCGCGATTGCACGCATGTCACCGGTGTCGAGCTCGATCCGACCACGGCGCGCATCGCCCGACTGCTGCAGCCACGCGCCCGCATCCTCACCGGCGATTTCGCCCGAGCCGAGCTGCCGGCGAGCTTCGATCTCGCCATCGGCAATCCGCCGTTTTCCGATCGCGCGGTTCGCTCTGACCGCGCCTATCGTTCGATGGGCTTGCGGCTGAACGACTACTTCATCGCGCGATCGATCGATCTGTTGAAGTCGGGCGGGTTTGCAGCCTTCGTCACCTCGCATGGCACGATGGACAAGGCTGACGCCGCGGCGCGCGAGCACATCGCCAGTTCAGCCGATCTCATCGCCGCAATCCGGCTGCCGCAGGGAAGCTTCCGGGCCGACGCCGGGACGGATGTTGTCGTCGACATCCTCTTTTTCCGGAAGCGAAAGCCAGGCGAGCCGAAGGGCGATCTTGTCTGGCTCAATCTGGAGGAGGTCCAGGCCGGGACCGCCGATGAGGCCGCGATCCGCGTCAATCGCTGGTTCGCAAGCCATCCCGACTTTGTCCTCGGCAGGCACGCTCTCACCTCAGGACCCTTCGGCGAGACCTATAGCTGCATTCCGAAGGCCGACGTTGCTCTCGATGCCGCGTTGGACGCCGCCATCCGTCTCCTCCCGGAGAGCCTCTATGACGGCGAGCCGGAAGCTGTCGATCTCGACGACCGCGAAGCCCCGGATGCGAACATTTCGCTCTCGCCGGAGACGCGCATCCGCGAAGGCAGCTACTTCGTCGATACGCGCCGCGGGCTGATGCAGCTCGTCGACGGCCAGCCTGTCACGGTGACGGTTCGGAAAGGTCGAAGCTCTGAAGGCGTTCCGGCAAAGCACGTCCGGATCATCCAAAAACTGATCCCGATCCGCGATGCCGTGCGCGAGGTCCTCACCTGCCAGGAGCAGGACCGGCCCTGGAAGGATGCGCAGATTGGCTTGCGCATCGCCTGGTCGAGCTTTGTGCGCGACTTTGGCCCGATCAATCACACGACGGTCTTGATCTCGGAGGACGAGACGACCGGCGAGGTCCGCGAATCTCACCGTCGGCCAAACCTGCAGCCTTTTCTCGATGATCCCGATTGCTGGCTCGTCGCCTCGATCGAGGATTACGATCTCGACACCGATACGGCCAAGCCCGGGCCGCTGTTCAGCCAGCGCGTCATCGCGCCGCCTGCGGCACCCGTCATCACTTGCGCCACGGACGCCCTTGCCGTCGTCCTGAACGATCGCGGCCGGGTCGATCTCGAGCACATCGCCGAGCTGTTGCATCGGGATGTCGCCGACGTCGTCGCCGAGCTGGGCGACGCGATCTTCCAGAACCCGGCTGACGGCGGTTGGCTGATGGCCGACGCCTATCTGTCGGGGCCGGTGCGCGACAAGCTGAAGGTGGCGGAAGCCGCTGCGGAACTCGACCCCGCTTTCGAGCGCAATGTCCGCGCGCTGGCCGCAGTGCAGCCGGCCGATCTTGGGCCGTCCGACATCACCGCGCGTCTTGGCGCGCCCTGGATCCCAGCGTCCGAAGTCGTCGCTTTCATCAAGGAGACCACGGGCGCGGAGATCACGATCCGGCACATGCCGGAGCTGGCGTCGTGGACGGTGGAAGCACGGCAGCTCGCCTGGCTGGCGGCGGGAACCTCCGACTGGGGCACGGGTCGCCGCCATGCCGGCGAGCTTTTGACCGACGCCCTGAACAGCCGCATCCCCCAGATCTTCGACACGGTCGAACAGGACCACCGCGAGCGGCGGGTGCTCAACGTCGTCGATACCGAAGCCGCCAAGGAGAAATTGCACAAGATCAAGACGGCTTTCCAGCGCTGGGTCTGGTCCGATCCCGACCGCACCGACCGGCTGGCGCGGGTCTACAATGATCGCTTCAACAATATCGCGCCGCGCGTCTTCGACGGCTCGCATCTCAATCTGCCCGGCGCGAGCGGCGCCTTCACCCTCTATCCGCATCAGAAGCGCGGCATCTGGCGGATCATCACAGCGGGTGCCACCTATCTCGCCCATGCCGTCGGCGCTGGCAAAACCATGACTTTTGCTGCGGCGGTCATGGAGCAGCGCCGACTTGGCCTGATCGCCAAGGCTATGCTTGTGGTCCCGGGGCATTGCCTGGCGCAAGTCGCGCGCGAGTTCCTGGCGCTCTACCCCAACGCCCGCATCCTCGTCGCCGACGAGAGCAACTTCACCAAGGAGAAGCGCCACCGCTTCCTGTCGCGCGCCGCGACCGCGACCTGGGACGCGATCATCATCACCCATTCGGCGTTCCGCTTCATCGACGTGCCCTCCGCCTTCGAGCAGCAGATGATTCAGGACGAACTCGAACTCTATGAGAGCCTCTTGACGAAGGTCGAGACCGACGACCGCGTCTCGCGCAAGCGCCTCGAACGCCTGAAGGAAGGATTGAAGGAGCGGCTGGAGGCGCTCTCGACCCGCAAGGACGATCTCCTGACGATCTCGGAGCTCGGCATCGACCAGATCATCGTCGACGAGGCGCAGGAGTTCCGAAAGCTCTCCTTCGCCACCAACATGTCGACGCTGAAGGGCGTCGATCCCAACGGCTCGCAGCGCGCCTGGGACCTCTATGTGAAGTCCCGCTTCGTCGAGACGATGAACCCCGGCCGGGCGCTCGTGCTGGCATCCGGCACGCCGATTACCAACACGCTCGGCGAGATGTTCTCGGTCCAGCGCCTGATGGACCACGCGTCGCTTCGCCAACGCGGGCTGCATGAATTCGACGCCTGGGCCTCGACCTTCGGCGACACCACGACCGAACTCGAGCTGCAGCCCTCAGGCAAGTATAAGCCGGTCTCGCGCTTCGCCAGCTTCGTCAACGTCCCCGAACTCATTGCGATGTTCCGCTCCTTCGCGGATGTCGTACTGCCCGACGACCTGCGGCGCTATGTGAAGGTGCCGGCGATCTCGACCGGCCGCCGCCAAATCCTGACCGCAAAGCCGACGCAAGCCTTCAAGTCCTATCAGCGCCTGCTCGACGAGCGCATCAAGGCGATCGAGATGCGCGACCGACCGCCGGAGCCCGGCGACGACATCCTGCTTTCGGTCATCACCGACGGACGCCATGCCGCGATCGACATGCGCCTCGTCGATCCAGACAACGACAATGAGGCGGAGAACAAGCTCAACCTGCTGATCGGGAACGCGCTGCGCATCTGGAGCGAGACCGCTGATGCGGCCTATGTCCGGCCGGACGGAAAGCCGTATGAGGTCGCCGGCGCCGCCCAGATGATCTTCTCCGATCTCGGCACGATCAGCGTCGAGAAGAGCCGGGGGTTTTCGGCCTATCGCTGGATCCGCGACGAGCTGGTCCGTCGCGGGGTGCCGGCCTCCGAGATCGCCTTCATGCAGGATTTCAAGAAGTCGGAGGCGAAACAGCGCCTGTTCGGCGATGTCCGCGCCGGCAAGGTGCGCTTCCTGATCGGCTCGTCGGAGACGATGGGCACCGGCGTCAACGCGCAGCTCAGGCTGAAAGCGCTGCATCATCTCGACGTGCCCTGGCTGCCCTCGCAGATCGAACAGCGCGAGGGCAGAATCGTGCGGCAGGGCAACCAGCACGACGAGATCGACATCTTCGCCTACGCGACGCAAGGGTCCCTCGACGCCACCATGTGGCAGAACAACGAGCGAAAGGCCCGCTTCATCGCCGCAGCGCTTTCGGGCGACACTTCGATCCGCCGGCTGGAGGATCTCGGCGAGGGGCAGGCCAATCAGTTCGCCATGGCGAAGGCGATTGCCTCGGGCGATCAGCGGCTGATGCAGAAGGCCGGGCTGGAGGCCGAGATCGCCCGCCTCGAGCGCCTGCGCGCTGCGCATCAGGACGATCAGTTCGCCGTGCGCCGGCAACTTCGCGATGCCGAACGCGATATTGCGGTTTCGACACGTCGCATTGACGAGATCGGGCGTGACATCGAGCGCCTCGTTCCGACGGCCGCCGACGCCTTCGCGATGACCGTGGCGGGGAAGGCTTATGTGGAGCGTAAGGAGGCCGGTCGCGCCTTGCTCAAGGAGATCTTGACCCTCGTGCAGATGCGGCAGGAGGGCGATTTGACCATCGCCACGGTCGGTGGGTTCGACCTGGAGTTCAGCGGCCAGCGCGGCGGGCGCGACGGCTATCGCTATGAGACAATGTTGCTTCGCATCGGCACCGACCATGAGATTGATCTGCCGGTTACGGTGACGCCGCTTGGCGCGGTGTCGCGGCTCTAACACGCGCTCGGGGATTTTGAGGGCGAGCGGGAGCGGTATCGTCAGCGTCTCGCAGAGGCTCAGCGCAGGCTGGCGTCGTATCGGTCGCGCGAGGGCGGAGAGTTCGCCTTTGGCGGCGAACTGGCCGAGAAGCGCCGGCAGTTGGTCGCGATCGAGACAGCGCTGGCCGGCGATATAGACGGGCTAGGTGCGATTGAGACGACGGCTGCTTGAGCGCCCTTAAACCACCCATCGGTGCCGGGGGGATCATCATCATCGGCTCTACGGATCGAACAATCTGGACAATCAGGACAATCAAGGCTATCTATCGGGCTCAATGAGGGAGGCGGTCATGGTCGCATCTGTGCGAAGAGTCCAAACCGAGGCGAGGATTGCCGTTGATCCGGCAGCCCTCGCCGATGTCCTCAAGGTTCTGGCGCGTCACAATCCAGGTCTTTCCAAGACCGCTCTCGAAGCGACGGGCAAGGTCATGGCGGTCGTCTCGGCCGCTGCGTCCCGGCTATCTGTCGAGCAGCAGCGGCGAGTTGCCGGAAGCGACAGCGAGCTGGCTCGTGCCGTCGAAGCCGTCGTTGAGGGCCTCGCAACCGGAGTTGCTCGCAAGCTCATCGAGCTTCCTGTCGAGAAGCCTGTCGAAATCAGCCAGGGATCCGGCCTTGGGCGCACGCTCGATCTTGACGAAGGTCGCCGTCGTCTCGTCGAGTTCGCGAAGCCGGTTCGACTTGAGGACTGGGCGGGTCCGGTCGCGGGCCCTGGCGACATCGAGAAGATGTTCGGCACGAAGCGCTCGACCCTGCATGAATGGCAGAAGCGCGGCGCTGTGATCGGTCTGCTCAAGGGCGAGCGGAAGCATGTCTTTCCTTTGGCCCAGTTCGTGGACGGCCGGCCGGTCGAGGGCATGCCGCAGGTCATGAGGATCATCGGCCATCCGCGTGCCGCGTGGCAATGGCTCATCCAGACCAAGCCGAGCCTCGGCGAAACGCCGCTCGATGGGCTCAAGAGCGGCCGTCTACATGAGGTTCTGGACGCGGCGTCGCGTGACTTCGGCTGAGACGTGAATCTTGATCCCGGGACAGTCGGCGATCTCGCGCTGGCGTTTCAACCGCGCGACTATCTGCGCGTGATGCCTGTTGCCCATATGACGACACCGCTCGGCTTGGGTTTCGGGCAAAGCCGGTTTTCGAGCCCGAGCCAGGCGTTTAAGCTCTTGTATCTTGCCCGAGACCTCGCCACGGCAATTGCGGAAACGATTGTTCGCGACCGTTTTGAAGGCGAGAGCGCCCGTGTTCTGGACGAAAGCGAGATCGAGAATTGGGCGGTCGCCGAGGTCACGGCGATTGCGCCTCTCACCGTTCTTGATCTGCGGACGACCGGACTGCTCAAGCTCGGCGTCAGCACCGACGCGGCGCGCGCAAAGGAGCATCGCGAGGGCCGGGAACTGAGCGAGGCTGTTTACGAGTCCTTCGCCGTGGATGGGCTGCTTTACGCCTCGCGTCTGACCGCGGCCGAATGCGTCGCGGTCTATGACCGGGCCGTCAGCGACAAGTTGACGTCTTCCCGGGCCGTCGAACTGATCAGGCAGACTGATCTCGTTCCCGCGCTACGCTCCATCGGCGTTTCCGTCCGCGCGAAGCGATAGCGACGGTCTGAGCGAAAGGGCGGAAAGCGGGGCGAGAGAGAAAAATGAATCTTGCTCGCCGACCGGCCATTCCGGTGACGCTGACGCTCAACCGCCGCCGTCGCGATTCCGGCCCGTCGTCCTTCGCAGGGCTTATGCCCCGCTCGTCCGGCCGGGCCGAGATGCTCGGCCGCAGTTGCACCGGCCTGTCCGCTCCGCGGGCTTGAGAGGGGTCTTCGGGAAGAAGACTGAACCGGACAGGTCGAGGCCATGTCCTGCACCCTCTGAAGGAGCTTCCCCATGCATCTCATGAAAGTCGATCCGCGCGCGCTGAAGGAGAATTCCGATCGCTCGCGTCAGACCAAATCCACTCCGCAGGCCGACGCGTTGCTGCTGGCGACGATCAAGGCGGTCGGCCTCGTCCAGCCGCCGGTGATCGCGCCGGAAAGCGATGGCGGCAATGGCTACATCATCGATTCCGGGCACCGCCGCGTAAGGCAGGCGATCGCGGCCGGTCTGGAGGAGATCGACGTCCTGGTGGTCGATGCCGCCAACGACAACGGCGCCATGCGCAGCATGGTCGAGAACATCGCCCGCGATCCGTTGAACCCGGTCGATCAGTGGCGGGCGATCGAGCGGCTCGTCGCGCTCGGCTGGACGGAAGAAGCGATCGGCGTCGCGCTCGCACTGCCGGTGCGCCAGGTCAAGAAGCTCAGGCTGCTGGCGAACGTGCTGCCTGCGATGCTCGATCACATGGCGAAAGGCGACATGCCCAACGAGCAGCAGTTGCGCGCGATCGCGGCCGCCAATCTCGACGAGCAGCGCGAGGTCTGGAAAGCGCAGAAGCCGAAGAATGGCGACCCGCAGGTGTCCTGGTGGAGCGTGGCGAATGCTTTGTCGAAGAAGCGCATGTACGCGCGCGACGCGAGCTTCGGCGACGATCTCGCCCAGGCCTATGGCATTTCATGGGTCGAGGATCTGTTTGCGCCGGCCGACGAGGACAGCCGCTACACCACCAATGTCGAGGGGTTCCTCGGCGCCCAGCAGGAATGGATGACCATCCACCTGCCCAAGCGCGGTGTCATCACCGACGTCAACAACTATGGCGAGGTCGTGCTGCCGCCGAAGGCCGAGCGGGTCTATGGCAAGCCGGGCAAAAGCGATCGCACTGCGATGTATCTCGACCGCGAGGGCAAGGTGCAGAGCGTAAACTTTCGGCTGCCGGAGCCGAAGAAGAAAAGTGCGGACGAGGCGGAGGCCGACGAGGCGATCGTCATGCCGAAGCCCCGGCCGGACGTGACGCGCAAGGGCGTCGAGATGATCGGCGATCTGCGCACCGACGCGTTGCACGAGGCGTTGGCCCGAGCGCCAATCGAGGACGACACGCTGATGGCGCTGCTCGTGCTCGCGCTCGCCGGTCGCAACATCTCGGTCCAGTCGGGGGCGTCCGACGAAGTCTACGGGTTTGCCGGGATGGAGCGCCATGCCGTGCAACTGGTCGATGGCGACGGCAAGCTCACCTCCGATCGGGACACGCTGCGCGTCGCGGCCCGGTCCGCCTTGATCGACGTCCTCTCCGCCCGCGAAAACCGGACGAAAAGCGGCATCGTCGCACGCCTCGCCGGCGACGCGATCGGTGCGGACGGATACCTGCCCACGATGGGCACGGAGGAGTTCCTGTCGTGCCTGTCGCGCCAGGCGCTGGAGCGCTCCTGCAAGGATACGCCCGTGCTTCCGCGCGCCCGGGTGAAGGATACGCGCGCCGCGCTCGTCGAGCATTTGAAGGAGCAGCGCTTCGTCCATCCGTCGGCGGCGTTCGCGCCAACAGCAGCCGAGGTCGCGAGTTGGCGGTCCAAGAGCGTGGTTGGCGCGGATGACGACGCCGACGTCACGGCGGACGATGCTGATATCGGGTCCGGCGATGCCGCTGCACTCGACGACGTCGATCCTGACACGATCGACGAGGCCTACCGCGTCGCGGCGGAATAGCCCCGACCTCCTCATTCACGTCCGATCGACATCCCGCCGCCGGCCCTCGTGCCGGCGGCGGTTTCGTTTCCACGCCGCGCCATCACGGAGGACAAAATGTCCGCGCACGCCATCTTCGACAATGCCCCCATCGGCTCGATCATCGCCTGGTCCGACGGCATGCCGCGCCCGCCGGAGCGCTTCACCAAGAAACTCGCGGCTTGGCTGACCAATAACGGCAAGGGCCGTCTGATCCGGAAGCAGCCCGGCAGAAGCATGGGCAATCTCAGCCTGTCCGCCAGCTTTACCTTGCATGAGGCCGATCTCGGCGCTGGCGGCGTGGTGGCCATCCGCGTCCATCGCACCTTCTCGCTCGACTCCTCGCTGCACTTCAGCGTTGTCGAGCGCCCGACGATCGGTTCCGTGCGCGTCTTCGACCGGCCTGGCGAGGATGCCGAGCTTGTCCATCTCGCGTCGCATCGGCCGGCTGCGGAGGAATGGCTCTCCCGTCATGGCTATCCGCGCGCAGTGCTAGAGGAGGTCACAGCCGACGAGGTCGGCGCCGCTATCATCGAGGGGAGAGCGGCATGAAAGGCGCCTTCGATTGCGATACCGCGACCGATGCGGCTCCTGCAAATCCAGAGATCGAGTTCGGGCGGTCGGCTGAGGGTTTCCCGGTCGCCCGCGTCGGCGACAGTGCCTTCGCCATGCTGTCGACGCTCGACGGGCGGCATTATCTCGCGACGGGCTGGCAGATCGCGCGGCCACTCGCGGAATGGCGTCGGTCCGATTTTTACGGCCATTCCGGCGAACTGGATAATGAGGCCGCGTTTCGCGCCAAGGTTCTGGAGCACGCTCAGCATCAGCGTGACAAGAGAACGCTCGGTCGCCGTGAGGTCCATAGCAGGGCGCAGACGCCATGGGGCATCTCACATGGCGCGACTGTCTACGCCGAGGGCGTCGAATCCCATTCGACCGCCGGCCATGGTGGCTTCAAGCTCTCGGCCGAGCGGAACGAACATGTCCACCCACTCCTGCGAGCGATGGACGGTTGGTACGAGGAGGACTGCGCCTGGGCGATCGTCGCCATCACCTTCCCCGACCTTTTCACCAGTTTTGAGCGGCGTTGCGCCGAGCGCTCGGTCAAGGATAGCTGGCCCGACGCATGGGAGACGATCTTCGGCGTCGTGCTCGGACCGGGTGAATCCTACGAGAAGGACCGGCGTGCCTTCCACGAGGCGCATGCCGACGACTGGATCGTGGTCTCGGCAATCGCATCCGGACATCACGAGGGGTTTGTCGAGTGCGTCGCCACGCCCGGCGGCCGGCGCGGCGCGGGCACCGAGGAGCGCCGCTTTCTCGTTCCCGCGGACGAATATGCGGTCGGCCGGTTCGGCTTCGTCATCGATCCGAGCCGTAAAGCTGTCTATGGCGGGCCTTCCAGCTTCATCGGCTGGCAGCGCGGAGCGTCACGGTCATGATGGCGCCCGACGCATTGGCGCAGCTCTCGCGCATGGAGGAGGCGCGCCGGCAGGTTCAGCGCCAGCTCGAGCTGATCGACCGCCAGATCACGCGCCGGGCGGCTGCGCTGGTCCCGCAGCAGCGAAGACGCCATGGGGACCGCCGAGGGAAATCGTCCGGCGCATGCACGGTTCTGGAACGCTATCGCTCGACGCATGCTGCGCTGACGGTCGAGCGTCAGCCGGAGATCGACGCGCTGTCGCGCAAACTTTCGCGGCAGGATCAGGCCATCGCCGCCCATTACGAGCGACAACAGATAGCGCTTTCGCGCGCGGCGTGACCGGTGATGCGGAGGGCGGGCGTTGCAGGTCCGTCAGATCGGAGGCAATCGGCGGCGCATGTGGACGAGGCCCCGAGTGTCCGTTTCGGTTGCGTCACTGAGGCGAGGCCGGGCTGGCCCTTGTCCTCTCGGGTTTGCTGCGGTCTGAACCGTCGGCCAGGCGCTTCAAGGCCGCGTGCCGCGCCGCGTGGCGGCCGGCCT